>JAATGI010000129.1 GCA_015654725.1 Rhodospirillales bacterium | reverse complement strand
GAGGCCACCGCGCGCGCAATTGATAATGCGCACGCCCTTTTTCATCTTGGCGATGGCGGCCGCGTTGACGATGGCGCGCGTCTGGTCGGTCAGGGGCGTGTGCAGCGTGATGAAATCGGCCCGCGCGAATAGCTCGTCGAGCTCGACCTTATCGACGCCCAGCGTGAGCGCGCGCTCCGCGGACAGGAACGGATCGTAAGCGACGACCTTCATCTTGAGGCCCAACGCGCGGTCGGCCACGATGGAGCCGATGTTTCCGCAGCCGATGATGCCGAGCGTCTTGCCGTAAAGCTCGACGCCCATGAAGCGCGATTTTTCCCATTTGCCGGCCTGGGTCGAGCGGTCGGCCGAGGGAATGTCGCGGGCGAGCGCGAACATCATGGCGATGGCGTGTTCGGCGGTGGTGATGGAATTGCCGAACGGCGTGTTCATCACCACGATGCCGCGCTGCGTCGCTGCGGGCACGTCGATGGTGTCGACGCCGATGCCGGCGCGACCGATCACCTTGAGCCGGGTCGCCGCCTCGATGATCGGCTTCGTCAGCTTGGTGGCGGAGCGCACGGCGAGGCCGTCGAAGCCGCCGATAATTTCCTTCAATTCCGCCGGGGCCAAGCCGACCTTGACCTCGACCTCGATGCCGCGGTCGCGAAAAATTTCCACGGCGCGCGGGGAGAGCGCGTCGGCGATCAGGACTTTCGGCATGGCCCGGCCCTCACGCCGCGGCGGCGCGGCGCAATTCGCCATAGGCCCAATCGAGCCAGGGCAGCACCGCTTCGACATCGCTGGTCTCGACCGTGGCGCCGCACCACAGGCGCAGGCCCGGCGGCGCGTCGCGAT
Organism: Rhodospirillales bacterium; assembly: GCA_015654725.1. Lineage (GTDB taxonomy): Bacteria > Pseudomonadota > Alphaproteobacteria > ATCC43930 > CGMCC-115725 > JAATGI01. The sequence goes on along the minus strand of JAATGI010000129.1, from coordinate 4,268 downwards.
GGCCGATGAAATCGTAGGCGACGCCTTCCTTGTCGAGGAGCGCTTCCATCCGTTTCAACTCGTCGCGCTGGGTTTCCTCCGGCAAGCGGATGAACCAGTCATCGACGATCTTGAGACAGACCGAGGTCCAGGAGCGGATGGCCGCGTCCGTCACCAGGAAATCGATCCAGGAGGCGCGCTCGACCCAGCGCGCGACGGCGGCGAGATTGGCCTGGCTGCGCATTTGCAGCGCCGCCTGGCCGCCGATTGATTGCGCCCATTTCAGCCCATCGATCGCGTCTTCCACCGCCAGCATCGAGGGCGTGTTGATGGTCTCGGCCTTAAAGATGCCCTCGTTGAGCTTGCCCTTCGAGGTCATGCGGAAAATTTTCGGCAGCGGCCAGGGCGGGGTATAGCTTTCGAGCCGTGCCACCGCGCGGGGGCTGAGTGCCAGCATGCCATGCGCCGCCTCGCCGCCCAGCACCTTCTGCCACGACCAGGTCACGACATCGAGCTTGTCCCAGGGCAGCTCCATCGCGAACACGGCGGAGGTAGCGTCGCAAATCGCCAAGCCCTCGCGGTCGGCGTCGATCCAATCGCCGTTCGGCACCCGCGCGCCCGAGGTGGTGCCGTTCCACGGAAACACCACGTCGTGCCGCCAATCGACGCTACGCAGATCGGGCAGCTTGCCATAGGGCGCCGCCATGATGCGCGCGTCCTTGAGCTTCAATTGCTTCGCGACGTCGGTCGCCCAGCCCTCGCCGAAACTCTCCCAGGTCAGGACATCGACCGGGCGCGCGCCCAGAAGCGACCACAGCGCCATCTCGACCGCGCCGGTGTCGGAGGCGGGCACGATGCCGAGGCGATAATCCTTCGGGATGCCGAGCAGGGTCCGGGAGCGGTCGCAGACCTCCTGCAGGCGCGCCTTGCCGACCTTGGCCCGATGCGAGCGGCCGGTGAGCGCGGCCTTGAGCGCGTCGGGCGTCCAACCGGGACGCTTGGCGCAAGGACCAGAGGAAAAATTAGGATTGCGGGGCCGAAGGTTCGGCTTCATGACGGCTATTCCTTCCAGAATAGTTGCGACCCGTTGGGGGGCCGTGTCCCGCGCGCGAACCTAGAGAGAGGCATAAGCCGCGTCAACAGCGGCGTATGGACGCGCCCCGGAGCCGCGATGACGTTTGTCCGGCTCTTGCATGATAATAGCGCCGGAGCTGCTATCGGAGAGATACCGTCATGAACGATATGGCCGCTGGCCCCGTGCCGCGCGAATTGCTCGGCACTCTTTCCGGCCTGGAGATTTTTCGCCGCCTGATCGCCGGCGAGTTGCCGCCGCCGCCCTTCAGCGTCACGACCGGCATTTATTTGATCGAGGTCGCCGAGGGCCGCGCCGTGTTCGCGGGCGAACCGTCGGAGCGCTTCGTCAATCCGCTCGGCACCGTGCATGGCGGCTGGACCGCGGCGATTTTGGATTCCGCCATGGCCTGCGCGGTTCATACCCGCCTCGCCGCCGGCCAGATTTACACCACCGTCGAGATGAAGGTGAATTTCGTCCGCGCGGTGACACCGAAAATCGCGCGCGTGCGCTGCGAGGGAACGCTGCTGCATTTCGGCGGCAGGATCGCGACCTCGGAGGGCAAGCTGATCGATGTCGCCACCGGTACCCTGCTCGCGCACGGCTCCGAGACTTGCCTCATCATGGAAGCGAGGCCATAAGCTCCGGCGCATGGACCGATCCCGATCGTTTATCGCCGTCTTAGCGCTGGCCGCTTGTATCGGCGCATTCACGCCGTTGCCGCGTGCCTTCGCCGCGGACCCGCCGCCCGGCGACAGTGTCGCGGTCGGCCCGCAATACGGCACCACCCATGTCTATGTCGCGGCCGAGGATTTCGACCCGTTCGTCGCCGCCATCCTCGCCACCTTCGGCGGCACGACCAGCAAGAAGGTCGCGACCACCGTCACGCCGACGCCGAGCCGCGCCTGGTCGCGGGCCATCCTGACTCCGGCCGGCTCGTTCTCCGTGTTCGGATATACGACTCCCGTCCCTTATCCGTTCGGCCAAGAGCGAACCGGCTATCTGGTGACGAATCTCGACGGCGCGATCCGAGCGGCGCGGGCGGCGGGCGCGGCGGTGATCGTGGCGCCGTTCGACGACCCGATCGGCCGCGACGCCGTGATCGAGTGGCCAGGCGGCGTGAATATGCAGCTTTACTGGCACACCACGGCGCCATCCTATCCGCCACTCGCGACCGTGCCGGAAAACCGGGTCTATCTGTCGCCCGACACGGCGGACGATTTCGCCAAGCGCTTCGTGACGTTCGCGCACGGCAAGATCGTGGCCGACGAGCGGCAAGCGCCCGGCGCCGAGATCGGCCGCCCCAACGACACCTATCGCCGCGTGCGCGTCGAATCCTTGTTCGGCAAAATGACCGTGCTGGTGACCGACGGTCATCTGCCTTATCCCTGGGGGCATGAGCTGACAGGCTATGAGGTCGTGGACCTCGCCGCGACGCTGGCCAAGGCGCAGGCCGCCGGCGCGGCGATTCTCGCTGGTCCTTATCAGGCTGACGGGCGTAACGGCGCCATGATCCTTTTCCCCGGCGGGTACATCGCCGAGATTCACGCCGCCACGGCGCGTTAAAAGTCGATCGAGCCCTCGATCACCGGCACGCAATACCCGGCGATGGTAACGCGACCGCCGCGATGCTCGCACCAGATCTCGCCGCCGCGCGCCGAAACCTGACGCGCGAACAGCTTGGTCTTGCCGAGGCGCGCCGCCCAAAACGGGATCAGGGTGCAATGCGCCGAGCCGGTGACCGGGTCTTCGGGCACCCCGGCCTTGGGCGCGAAAAAGCGCGACACGAAATCGGCGTCGCCGTCATCGCCGGGTGCCGTCGCGATCACCGCGAAATAATCGAGTGCCGCGATCTTGGCGAAATCGGGCTTGAGCGCCCGTACTTCCGCTTCGCCGCCGAACAGCGCGACCGCGTCGCGGGCGGCCAGCAATTCCTTCGGTATGGCGCCCAGCGCCGCGGCCACGGCATCGATCCCCGGCACGAGCACCGGCGCGCGCGACGGGAAATCCATCGCCAGCCGGTCGCCGTCGCGCGTCACCGTCAGCGTGCCGGAACGGGTGCGGAAATCGACCCCGGAGAGCCGCCAGTCGAACCGGTTGAACAACACCCAGGCCGCCGCCAGCGTGGCGTGGCCGCATAGATCGACCTCGATCCGGGGCGTGAACCAGCGCAAATCGAAATCGTCGCCGTCGGCCACGAAGAACGCGGTCTCGGCGAGATTGTTCTCGGCCGCGATGGCTTGCATGGTCGCGTCATCGAGCCAGGTTTCAAGCGGACACACCGCCGCCGGATTGCCCGCGAACGGCTTCGCGGTGAAAGCGTCGACCTGATAAAGCGGAATCCTCACCGCGCGCTCCAAGGGTCGATCACGGTGACGCCGCAGTCGGCAAAGCCGGCGATATCGCGCGTTGCGACGCTGGCGCCCTCGGCCAGAGCGGTCGCGGCGATGAGAGCATCGAACCCTTCAATCGGGTTGCCGATCCGCCGGCGCGCCTGCACGATCGTGGGGTAATGCGCGGCCGCCGAGGCCCCGAACGCAAGGATCCGTCCGGCGAAATCCTCGGCGAACATCCCTTCGGCGGCGGCGGCCAGCACTCGACGGCGGCGGCCCTCGGGCAATGCGGCGATGCCGTAGAGAATCTCGGCCCGATTGATGTCGGTTGTATAGAGCTCGGTGCGCGGCTGCCTCGCCGCCCAAGCCAGCACATCGGGATTTGGCTCCGGACGCATGAGTTCGGAGATGACGTTGGTATCGAGAACAATCACGGATCGAACGAGGGCGGCTCGCCAACCCGTACCGGCGGATGCGATTCAAGCTCCACGCCGCCCAGAGGCGCGAAGCGCCGTCGGATGGCCTCCGCCAAATTCGGTTCGCCGTCGCGTTCCTCGCGCAACGCGTCTCTCAAAATGGATCGCAGTTCGGCTTCCATGGAATGGCCGTGACGCGCCGCGCGCACCCGCAGCCGCTCCTTCACTGTTTTGCCAATATTTCGAATCGTTAGCGTCGGCATGGCGATAAAATGGCTCGTGCCGGCATTGCTGTCAATGACAGCATTCGCCTATTTCTCCAAGGGATGGGCATGGTTGAGCGGCCCCTTGCCTTGGCCGAGGCCGGGCGCGGTGCGGATCGCCTCCTGAACGTAAGCATGCGCGCGTTCGATGGCGGGGCGCATGGCGAGGCCTTGCGCGATGCCGGCGGCGATCGCCGAGGCGAGG
>JAATGI010000211.1 GCA_015654725.1 Rhodospirillales bacterium | reverse complement strand
TGTTCGCGCAGGAAGTGCCGGAAATCTATGACGGCATTATCGAGATTCGCGCCGTGGCGCGCGATCCGGGGAGCCGCGCCAAGATCGCCGTGATCTCGAACGACAGCGGCATCGATCCGGTCGGCGCTTGCGTCGGCATGCGCGGCAGCCGCGTTCAAGCCGTGGTCGGCGAATTGCAGGGCGAAAAGATCGACATCATTCCCTGGTCGGCCGATCCCGCGACCTTCGTCGTCAACGCCCTCGCCCCCGCGGAAGTCGCCAAGGTGGTGATGGACGAGGAACAGCGCCGGATCGAAGTGGTGGTGCCGAACGAGCAGTTGAGTCTCGCCGTCGGCCGACGCGGCCAGAACGTGCGCCTCGCCTCGCAACTTTCGGGCTGGGACATCGATATTCTGACCGAGGACGAGGAAAGCGAGCGCCGCCAGGAGGAGTTCCGCACCCGCTCGAAAATGTTCATCGACGCGCTCGATGTCGACGACGTGATCGCGCATCTCCTGGTGACCGAAGGCTTCAGGTCGGTGGAGGAAGTCGCTTACGTCGCCCTCGAGGAACTCGCCGGCATCGAAGGGTTCGATGAAACCGTGGCGGGCGAACTGCAGCAGCGCGGCAAGACCTTCATCGAGCAACAGAATGCCGAGCGCGAGCAGCGCCGGCAGGAGCTCGGCGTCTCGGACGAGATTGCCGCTATGGAAGGCATCACGCCGGCCTTGCTGGTGGCGCTCGGCGAGAAGGGCGTCAAGACGCTCGACGATCTCGCCGATCTGGCGGGCGACGAGTTGGTGGAAATCTCCGAGCCGGTCGGCAAGCTCGATCTCGAGCAGGCCAATGCCATCATCATGGCGGCGCGAGCGCATTGGTTTAGCGAATCAGCGGACGAAACCGCCGCCGCGCCGCAGCCGGAGTAGAGCGCCGTGGCGGTGGCGACCGATACGGCGGTTCGCGAGCTCGCCGCTGAGGAGGATGACGCAACGGTGCCGGAAACGCATCGGCGTTGCATCGTCACCGGCGAGGTGCAGCCCAAGGCGGACTTGATCCGCTTCGTGGTCGCGCCCGACGGCGGCGTCGTGCCCGACCTTTTGGCGCGTTTGCCGGGTCGCGGTTTGTGGTTGTTGGCGCGGCGGGATATAGTGGCGCAAGCGGTGGCGAAACGGTCGTTCGCGCGCGCCGCGCGGCGGCCGGTGCGGGTCGATGACGGGCTTGAGGCGCGCATCGAAGTCCTGCTCGCCGAGCGTTGCCGCGACGCGATTGGGCTTGCGCGCCGGGCGGGCGAGGCACAGATGGGCTTCGCCAAGGTCGAGCGTCTGTTGCGCTCGGGCACGGCCGGCTTATTGTTGACGGCGTCCGACGGCGCGCGCGACGGCGCCGCGAAATTGCGGGCGTTGGCGCGCGAGGCGATGCATTCCGACGCGCTCAGCGCCGCCGAATTGGGCGCCGCGTTTGGGCGCGACCATGTTGTCCATGTGGCGTTGCGGCGCGGGCCTCTGGCGGAAACGCTGGCCGCGGCGCTGAATCGGTTGGCGGGCTTTCGCGCGGCCCATGAGTGAACGGTTGGCGAGGCGAGGACGGTTTTTGGAAAGAGCATGACCGAGAACAGCGATCAAGATACCAAACGCCCGCTGAGTCTGGGGCGCGGCGGCAAGCTCGAACTCCGCAAGCCGATCGAAACCAGCCAGGTTCGGCAGAGCTTTCCGCACGGCCGCACCAAGACCGTCACCGTGGAGGTGCGCAAGAAGCGCGCCGTGACGCCGGCGGCGCCGGAAGGCGTCGAGCCTCCCCATCCCACTGAAACCGTGGCCAAGGCGGATGCCGGTCCGGCGGCGCGCCGGATCGCGACCCTGCCGCACGGCCTGACGGCCGAGGAAAAGGCCGGGCGCGCGCGGGCGCTGCAAGGCGCCTTCAACGCGGATCAAGTCGCGCGCCGCCAGACGCTCGAAGCCGATCGCGAGGCGCGGCGCCGCGCCGAGGAAGACGAACGCCAGCGCCTCGATGCTCGGCGCCAATTCGAAGAGGAATCCAAGCGCAAGGCCGAGGAGGAATCCAAGCACAAGGCCGATGAGGAGGCCAAGCGCAAGGCCGAGGACGACCGCCGGGCCACCGACGCCAAGCGCAAGGCCGAAGACGACAGCCGGCGCGAGATCGCCGAGCGCGCGGGCAAGGCGGCGGCGGCGAAGGTCGCGGCGCTGTCCGCGGCCGGCAAGGTCAAGCTCGAACCGGAGCCGGAGGAAGAAACCGGGCC
>JAATGI010000307.1 GCA_015654725.1 Rhodospirillales bacterium | reverse complement strand
TGAAGCGCTTGTTCGTGCAGCGCCGCGCGGTGAAGGGCGTTACGCCGGAGCAAGCGGCGGCGATCGATGGCGAGGCAGCCGCGCGGGCGCTCGAAGCGGCGACGGGCGAGGCGCTTACCGAGGAATCCTTCGCGCGCCACGTCGCGAATTGGCTGGAAGAAGAGGCGGCGAACGCCGCCGCGCTCGATCTCGCCGCGCGCTATGCCGCGTGGGCCACGCTCGCGCCGGAAGGCCGCGCGAAGCACCGCGCCGGCGTTTTGTTCAAGGTGCCGCGCAAGATCGACATGATGAGTCTGGTCCCGGTCGAGACCGCGGTCGAGCACGGGGTCACCATGCTGCGCCTTCCCGACGACCACCGCCGCTTTCGCGATGGCTTCGCGCTGACCGATCCCGGCATGGATTTGAAGGGCGCGCTCGATCACGCCAATTACTGCATCTGGTGCCACGAGCAGGGCAAGGACAGTTGCTCTCATGGTCTCAAGGATCGCAAGACCGGCGGCTTTCAGAAAAGCGTCTTCGGCGTGACCTTGGCCGGCTGCCCGCTCGAGGAAAAAATCTCCGAGATGAATCTGGTCAAGGCCGGCGGCAATTCGATCGGAGCGCTTGCCATCGTGGCGATCGACAATCCGATGATGGCGGCGACCGGGCATCGGATCTGCAACGATTGCATGAAGTCGTGCATCTACCAGAAGCAGGACCCCGTCGATATTCCGCAGGTCGAGACGCGCAACCTCAAGGACGTGCTGTCGCTGCCCTGGGGTTTCGAGATTTACAGCCTGCTCACGCGTTGGAATCCGCTCGATCTGCGCCGGCCGTTGCCGAAACCCCAGAGCGGCTACAAGGTGCTGGTGGTGGGTCTCGGCCCCGCCGGCTTCACGCTCGCGCATCATCTGATGAATGACGGCCACGCCATCGTCGCCATCGACGGCTTGAAGATCGAGCCGCTCGATGCGGAAATTTCCGGGGTCGACGCGCATGGCGGGCGCCGCGATTTTCGTCCGATCCGCGATATCGCCGAGCTGGTGGAAAATCTCGACGAGCGCGTCATGGCCGGGTTTGGCGGCGTCGCCGAATACGGCATCACCGTGCGCTGGGACAAGAATTTCTTGAAGCTGATCCGCCTCTTGCTGGAGCGGCGCGCCGAATTTTCCATGTTCGGCGGGGTGCGGTTCGGCGGCACGCTCGGCATCGAGCAGGCTTTCGCGCTCGGTTTCGATCACATCGCGCTCTGCGCCGGCGCCGGCCGCCCGACCGTGATCCCGATGAAGAACGGCTTGGCGCGAGGCGTGCGCCAAGCCTCGGATTTCCTGATGGCGTTGCAGCTCACCGGTGCCGCCAAACGCGACAGCGTCGCCAATCTGACGGTGCGGCTGCCGATCGTGGTCATCGGGGGCGGCTTGACCGCGATCGATACCGCGACGGAATCGCTCGCCTATTATCCGATCCAGGTCGAGAAATTCCTGAGCCGCTACGAGACGCTGGCGGCGGAACGCGGCGAGGCGGCGGTGCGCGTCGAGTGGAGCGAGGAGGAGCGCGCCACCGGCAACGAATTCATCGCTCATGCGAGAGCGCTCCGAGAGGAGCGCGAGGCGGCAAGGCGCGAGAACCGCAACCCGCGCATCGCGGAACTGCTGACGCAATGGGGTGGCGTCACCATTGCCTATCGCCGCCGCCTGATCGACGCCCCGAGCTACACGCTCAATCACGAGGAAGTGGCGAAAGCGATGGAGGAGGGCGTCCGCTTCGCCGAAGGTCTGACGCCGGAAGCGGTCGAAATCGATCGCTTCGGCCACGCCGCCGCCATCACCTTCCGCGCCGGGCCGGATCGGAGCATGGTCACGTTGCCGGCGCGCAGTATTCTGGTCGCGGCGGGAACGCAGCCCAACACGGTGCTCGGCCGCGAGGACCCGGCGCATGTCGCGCTCGATGGCCGCTATTTCCAGGCTTATGACGAGGACGGCCAACCCGCAGCGCCGGAACGCGTGGCGAAACCGGCGCAGGTCCGCGTGTTGATGAGCTTGCATGGCGACGGCCGCGCGGTGAGTTTCTTCGGCGATCTGCATCCGTCCTTTGCCGGCAATGTGGTGAAGGCGATGGGCGGTGCGCGACTGGGCTACCCCGTCGTGAGCCGCGTCATGGCTAAGTACGTGCCACATGCGCCGTCGCCCGAAGCGCTGGCGGCGCAAATGCGCGACGCACTCAACGCCAAAGTGGAGCGGGTCGAGCGGCTGACTCCCACCATTATCGAGGTCGTGGTTCATGCGCCGATCGCGGCGCGCACTTTCAAGCCGGGCCAGTTCTATCGGCTGCAGAATTACGAGGCCAACGCACTCAAGACCGACGGGACCACGCTCGGCATGGAAGGCCTGGCGCTGACCGGCGCCTGGGTCGATCGCGAGCGCGGCTTGCTCTCGACGATCGTGTTGGAGATGGGCGGCTCGTCCGATCTCTGCGCGCTCTTGAAGCCTGGCGAGCGCGTCATTCTGATGGGGCCGACCGGAACGCCGACCGAGACGCCCGAAGGCGAGACGGTGGTGCTGGTGGGCGGCGGGCTCGGCAATGCCGTGCTGTTCTCGATTGGCCAGGCCTTTCGCGCCGAGGGCTCGAAGGTGCTGTATTTCGCCGGCTACAAGAAGGTACAGGATCGCTACAAGATCGAGGAAATCGAGAAGGCGGCGGATGTCGTGGTGTGGTGCTGCGACGAGGCGCCCGGCTTCGTGGCCGGCCGCCCGCAAGACAAGGGCTTTGTCGGCAATATCGTCGAGGCGATGGCGGCTTACGGCTCGGGCCAATTGGGCGAGACGGCGATCCGGATGCACGACGCGGACCGCGTCATGGCGATCGGCTCCGACGGCATGATGGCGGCGGTGGCGCGGGCGCGCCACACCGTGCTGGCGCGCTATCTCAAGCCCGGCCATCACGCGATCGGCAGCATCAACTCGCCGATGCAATGCATGATGAAGGAGATCTGCGCCCAGTGCCTGCAGACTCACAAGGATCCGGTCACCGGCCAGGAGACCGTCGTCTTCTCCTGCTTCAACCAGGACCAG
>JAATGI010000331.1 GCA_015654725.1 Rhodospirillales bacterium | reverse complement strand
GCCCCCGACGATCCGACCCACAGCCTCGAAAGCCGCTGGGGCGTCCTGTTCCAGGGCGGCGCGCTGTTCTCGGCCCTGTCGGTGCGCGAGAACGTCGGCGCGGCGCTGCGCGAGCACACCACGCTGCCGCTCTCGTTGATCGACGACCTGGCGGACCTGAAGCTGGCGCTGGCCGGCCTGCCGGACCACGTCGGCGACCTGCGGCCGGCGGAGCTTTCCGGCGGGATGCGCAAGCGGGTGGCGCTGGCCCGCGCGCTGGCCATGGACCCGGAGCTCCTGTTCCTCGACGAGCCCACCGCCGGGCTCGATCCGATCTCGGCCGGCGAGTTCGACCGGCTGATCATCGATCTCAAGGCCAGCCTCGGCCTCACCGTGTTCATGGTCACTCACGACCTCGATTCGCTGGTGGCGATTTGCGACCGGATCGCGGTACTGATCGACAAGCGGCTCAAAATTGGCACAATGGCGGAGTTGATGCGCGATCCGCATCCGTGGCTGCAAGCCTATTTCCACGGACCGCGGGGCCGCGCCGCGCTCGACCATAAGACGGGCGCCAAGGCCTAAGGGGGGCCGGGGGAATGGAAACTCGCGCCAATTACGTCGCCGTCGGCGCGTTCGTGCTGGTGCTGCTGATCGCCGCCGCGGGGGTCCTGCTTTGGCTGGTGGGCAGTCAGTTCAACGAGGCCGTGGCCTATTACGAGATCAGCTTTACCGGTTCGGTCTCCGGCCTCGATAAGGACGCCCAGGTCCGCTACAACGGCGTGCCGGTCGGCAAGGTGTCCGAGATCGATATCGACCAGCTCAACCCCAACCATATCCGCGTGTTGGCGGCACTCGATCCCGCCGTCATCATCCGCTCCGACGCGGTGGCGACCCTGAGCGTGCCCTTGGTCAGCGGCGGGCCGACCATCGAGATCACCGGCGGCACCGTCGGCGCGCCGGCCTTTCCGCACCGCGCCCAACCGCCCTTCCCGCTCATCAGCTCGGGATCCTCCGGGCTGCAGAGCCTGCTGGCGCGGGCGCCGGAAATCGAGGCCAAGCTCGTCGATATCGAGGACCAGGTCAAAGCCATTCTCAGCGACAAGAACCGGGACGCGATCACCGAATCCCTCGAAAATGTCCGCAAGCTGACCGGGACCGTTGCCGATCATTCCGACCAGATCGCGCAGATCCTGACCAACACCGTGGCGCTCACCCAGGATTTCGACGACACCGCCAAATCCGCGACCGATCTGATCCATCAGGTCGGCGGCGTCATGGATCACGCCAATGTCGTCGTCGCCGATGTCGATACCGCGGTCCATGACGCCGACACCGCGCTCAAGGACGCCGACACCTTGGTGCTGAATGCCAACGGCACCATTTCGGATGTTCGGCCGGGCGTGCGCGAATTCAGCCAGCGGGGCCTCACCGGCCTCGAGGATCTGATCGCCAACGCCAATAGTCTGGTCAACAAGGTCGCACGCGTCGTCGACGATCTGGGGCGCGACCCGTCGCGCTTCCTGTTCGGCGACAAGAATCAAGGATACCAACCGAAATGAAGACGCCAATGCGCCGTCTCGCCGTCCTGGGGCTCGCGCTCGCGCTCGCCTCCTGCTCGTCGCTCTTGGGCGGCGGCGGCGCTGGGCCGAAGCTCTATATCCTGACGCCGGCCACGGACTTCCCGCCCAATCTGCCGAGCTTGCCCGCGCAGTTGCTGATCCAGACGCCGGAAGCGTCGGACGTGCTCAATACCCGGCAGATCGCGTTGAGCCGCAACACGCTGAGCTTCGACTATTTCGCCAGCGCCAATTGGACCGACAGCGCGCCGACCCTGGTGCAGAAGCTCCTGGTGGATTCCTTTGAAAATTCCGGCCACCTCACCGGGGTCGCGCGCGACACGGTGGCGCTCAAGGGCGACTTCGTCCTGCGCTCGGAACTGCGGCATTTCGAGGCCGATTACGGCAAGGACGAGCCGCTGCCAACGGTGCGAGTCGAGCTCGGCCTGACGCTGGTGCGGCTTCCGGACCGCGACATCGTGGGCCATCGCACCGTGATCGCGACCGCGAAGCCCGGCGAGAATTCGGTGCCGGCCGTGGTCGTCGCTTTCGACCAGGCCCTTGACGCCGCCTTGCGCGACAGCGTCGCCTGGACGCTCGCCACCGCGAAACCCTGATCCTCATGGCGGTCGCGGCCGAAATCGAGCGGCTGGACCGGGTCGAGCTTCTCGCCATGGCCGAGGCCGGCCGCGATCTCGCCTATTGGGAGCGCGTCCTCGCCAAGACCGGCGGCACCGTCCTGAGCGAAGTGGTCGGCGACGCGACGCCCGCGGATTGGAGCCATTATCCGCCCGGCGACGTCTACGATCCCGCGAGCCACGCCCAATTTTTCTATCACCGCCACGCCGCCCAGGGCATCGAGCGCGAGCAGGCGCGCGAACACGGCCATTTTCACATCTTCATGCGCCCGCGCGGCATGCCGCCCGGGACCCAGCCGCTGATGCTGCCGGAACTCGCCATCGCCGACGCGCCGGCGCAGCCTCTGGACCCGGCCTTTCCGCCGGTGTCGCAACCCAATCAAGGCCTCGGCAACGACAATTTCAGCCATCTCGTGGCGGTGGCGATCGCGCCCTCGGGCGCGGCGGTGCGCCTCTTCACCACCAACCGCTGGGTCACCGGCGAGACCTGGTACGCGGCCGAGGACGTGGCGCGCATGCTCGACGGCTTTTCGATTGAATTGGCGCGGCCGAGCTGGCCGCTCAATCGCTGGCTCGGCGCCGTCATCCGGCTGTACCGGCCCGAGATCGTGGCGCTGCTCGCGGCGCGCGACGCAATGGTGATGGATTGGCGGCGGCGCCATCGCGGCAAGGTGCATGTGTTCGAGGACCGCCGCTTGGAAACCACCTCCTCGCTCGCGATCGATCCCGCGGAGCGCGCGCGCCGCATCGCCCGCGCCCTTGGCAAGGCGGCGTGAGCGAGAAAACGAAAAATTTTGAACCACCAAGACGCCAAGACACCAAGAAGTTAAACCAAACGCGGAGAGGCGAAGGCGCTAGGGGAGCGCCGCTGTTGCCGACATTACGGCCCAATTTTGCGCGCAAAGCGCGCGGGAATATTCCTTGGTGTCTTGGCGTCTTGGTGGTTCAAATGTTTTGCCAAGCCGACGCCGACACCCCACCTGATCCGTCATGCCTCTCCCTCTCTCCATTCTCGATCAATCGCCGATCCGCGCCGGCGGCACGCCGCGCGAGGCGCTCGCCGAAAGCATCGAGCTCGCCCGCGCCGCCGAGCGCTGGGGCTATTCCCGCTACTGGCTCGCCGAGCATCATTCCTCGCCCGGCCTCGCCGGCGCCGCGCCCGAGATTCTGATCGCGCGCATCGCCGCCGCCACCACGACGCTGCGGGTCGGCTCGGGCGGCGTGATGCTGAGCCATTACAGCCCGCTCAAAGTGGCCGAGCAGTTCCGCATGCTGGAAGCGCTCTATCCGGGCCGCATCGATCTGGGGTTGGGCCGCGCGCCCGGCGCCGATTGGCGCACGTCGCAGGTGCTCGCCTTCGACCGCGCGCCGCGTGGCGCCGAGCTGTTTCCGCGCCAGGTCTCTGACCTGCTCGGCTTTCTCGGCGACCGGATTCCGAACGACCATCCCGCGGCCGGCATCCATGCCAGCCCGCGCGAGGTGGCGATGCCGGAACCGTGGTTCCTCGGTTCGAGCGACCAGAGCGCGCTGGTGGCGGCCTATTTCGGCTGCGCCTTTTCGTTCGCCCATTTCATCAACGCCGACGACAGCGTCGCGGTGATGACCGATTATCGCGCCAATTTCCGGCCCTCGCCCTGGCTCGACGCGCCACGCTCGAGCCTCGCGGTGTTCGCGATCTGCGCCGAGACCGAGGCCGAGGCCGATCGCCTCGCGCGAACCCGCGATCTGTGGCGCTTGCGGCTCGATCAGGGAAAATTATCGACGGTGCCGAGCCTCGAGGAAGCCGAGGCCTATCCCTATAGCGACGAAGAGCGCGCGCGCATCGCCGTCAACCGCCGCCGCTATGTCTTGGGCGACCCGGCGCAGGTCAAGGCAAAGCTCGTCGCGCTCGCCGATTCGCACCGGGCCGACGAATTGGTGATCGTCACCATCACCCACGATTTCGCGTCGCGGCTAAAATCCTACGAATTGATCGCGCGGGAATTCGGGCTTACCGGATAGCGCGCCAGCAGTCGGTGACGCGCACCGTCGAGTCGGCATTCCTTTCCCCCCTTTAGGCGGAGAGGATGGATCCAGCTCTAAGCGGCAAACAAGCGCTGGCCGATGAACGCGCCTTGGGCGATGCCGCCGGGACAGGCGAACAGCCCGCCGGCGGTGTGGGTGGCGAACTGGTTCAGCATGTCGAGCTTCGACATTTTGTCGTAGATCTTGACGAAGCCGGTGCGCGGATCGCGCTGGTAGCAAATGAAGAACAGGCCGGCATCGTATTCCATGCCCTGCCGCCAGGGCGGCCAGCGCTCGGCGGTGAAGTTCACGCCGTCATTATAGGAATAGGGCCGGCGCAGGATTTTGGCCCCGTCATTGCTGGCGGCGGTGGCGAGGCGAACATGCGCGTTCTCGGCAATCACCGGATTGCCGTCCTTGTCGGCGGCGGCGAGGTCGAGCGCGTCGAACTCGTTGGTCTTGCCGATCGGCGCGCCTGAGATTTTGTGGCGGCCGATGGTCTGTTCCTGAAAGGCGAGCTTCATCCGGTCCCAATGTTCGAGCGCGATGCGGATGCGGCGCGCGACCACATAACTGCCGCCGCGCATCCAGTCCGGCCCTTCGTCGCCGACCCAGACGAACTGGTTCATGGCGGCGGCATCGGCGGCCGAGGGATTGCCGCTGCCGTCATTGAAGCCCATGAGATTGCGCGCCGTCTCCTTGGCCGCGACCTTGGGCAAGAACCCCGCTTGCGCCCAGCGCACCTCCGCCACCCCGTAAGCCAAACGCGCGAGCTGACGCACGGCATGGAAGGCGACTTGCGGATCGTCGGCGCAGGCCTGGACCGAGAGATCGCCGCCGGTCTGCCCCTCGGGCATTTGCTCGCCGTTGAAGCGCGGCATGTCGATCAACGCGGCCGGTCGGCGCGACGCCAGGCCGAATCGGTCCTTGCCGTTCGCCGCGAACAAGCCGGCGCCGAAGCCGAAGGTGAGGGTGAGGCGCGCCGGCGGCAGGCCGAGAGCCTCGCCGGAATCGGGTGTCGCGTCGGACTCGCCGTAATTGTCCCGGGTCACGGCGGCGACCGGTTGGCCGCTCGCGAGCCGCTCGGCGGCCACGGTCCAATCCTTCAAGAGCGCCACCACATCGTCGCGCGTGGCGCCGTCGCG
>JAATGI010000195.1 GCA_015654725.1 Rhodospirillales bacterium | reverse complement strand
CCGCGCGCTCCTTGAAGCGCAATCCGGTGCGGTATCTGCTGACGCTGGCGATGGCCTCCAATGTCGGCAGCATGGCAACCCTTACCGGCAATCCGCAGAACATGATGATCGGCAGCTTCTCGCGCATCGCCTATGGCGAATTCGCGGCGGCGTTGGCGCCGATCGCGGCGGCGGGTTTGGTCGTCACCATCGCGCTGGTCGCATTGGCGTATCGCGGCGAGTTTCTTTCCGGCGGGCGGCTTGAAGGTGTACCGCCGCGCGCTCGTTGGAACCGCGTGCTGGTCACGAAATCGCTGATCGTCGCGGTCGCGGTCGTTATCGCCTGTTTCCTCGGTGTCCGGCCGGCTCTGGCGGCAATTCTGGGCGGCTCGCTGCTGTTCGTGACGCGGCGCGTCAAACCCGAACGCATCTATCGCGATATCGACTGGTCGCCGCTGCTGTTGTTCGTTGGCTTGTTCATCGTGGTGGCGGCGCTGGAAAAAGCGGTGTTCACGCCCGAGATACTGGCCGCTTCGGGCCGGATCAGACTGGACCAGCCGCCGGTCCTGGCCTTGGTCGCCGCGGTACTATCGAACTTGGTCAGCAACGTGCCGGCGGTTCTGGTCCTGAAGCCGTTCGTCGCCAATCTCGCCGATGCGCGGCAGGGCTGGCTTGTGCTGGCCATGGCCGCGACGCTCGCCGGTAATTTCACCATTCTCGGCTCGATCGCCAATATCATCGTGGTGCAGGGCGCCCGAAGGGAGGGCGTCGCGATCGGTTTCTGGAATTATTTTTGGATCGGAGCACCCCTCACGGTTATTACCTTGGTGATGGGGACACTGTGGCTATCGCGTTAAGGGGGATCAAGGCCAAGGGCTTCTCCCTTCTCGCACGACGCGGTCAATTTTTTGCTCGCGGAGCTGGAAATGCCCCGAGACCGCCGATGGGCATACGCAGCGGCGACGCCGTTGCGGCGAACCTCGCCGGGGCTTGGGCTGACAGTCAGGGTTTCGGCGGCGTTCTGCCCGGCGCGGCGGATGCGGCGGCGACCAGCCCCAAGATTCCGCCCGGATTCATGGCATCGACCATCGCGGTCGGGATCAGGATGGTGGCGCCGCGCTCCTTGGTGGTCTCGTAGATGATATTCATCGCGCGCAATTGCAGCGCCGCCGGATTCTTGGAATAGGTCTCGGCGGCGTCGAGGAATTTCTGCGCCACTTCGACCTCGGCCTGGCCTAGAAGCACGCGCGCTTGGCGTTCGCGCTCGGCCTGCGCCTGGCGGCTCATCGCGTCCTGGAGCGCCGGCGGAATGCCGACATCGCGAATCTCGACCGAATGGACGGTGATGCCCCAGCTCGCGATTTTGCGCGCGATCTCGGTGCGCAACACCTCGTCCGCCTGCTTGCGATCCGACAGCAAGGTGGAAAGCAACGACGATCCGACCATTTCGCGCAACGACGTTTGCGCGACGCGCGCGACGGCGGAGCGGAAATCGGTGATTTCGAGCGCCGCCTTCTGGGTATCGTGCACCTGCCAGAATATTACCGCGTCTATATTGACCGGCACCGTGTCCTTGCTCAGCGCCGACTCGGCGTTGAACTCGGTGGTCTGGATGCGCTGGTCGAGGATCGCCGCGACCGCGTCGAAAAAAGGGATGATGACGAACATGCCCGGTCCGCGGATCGCCTTAAGCTTGCCAAGGCGCAGCACCACCGCGCGCTCCCACTGATTCGCCATCATCAGCGAGCGCGGCATCAACAGCCCGAGCAGCACCAGGATGGCGGCAACGATGTAAAGACCTGTCACTTCCTCGGCCTGGCCGGTCCAGGCGGCGATACCCGCCACAACGAACAATAGGAACGAGGAGACGGAGGCGACCTGATTGGCGCCCATTAGGAACGATCTCATGGCGGTTCCCCTTTTAAGTTGTCGGTTATCAGTTTTCAGCTCCGCGAGATCGTTTGTCGCGAGGACTGACGACTGAGAAATGACGACTTTACATGAAAAAGCCGCCGATCCACGGGGACCGGCGGCGGTTGAAGATTTTCAAGCAGGCGCGAGGTTGCGTTTAGGCGGCGATGCCCAGGCGGTTGTCCTGCCGCGTCAGGCTGTTGCTGGCCCGCATCGCCTTTTGCAGCTTGCCGAAGGCGCGGACCTCGATCTGGCGGATGCGCTCCCGCGATACGGCGTAGCGATGACTCAGCTCCTCGAGCGTCATCGGCTCGTCCTGGATGCGTCGCGCGAAAATGATTTCGCGCTCGCGCGGCTTCAACTGCTTGAGGGCGCGATCGAGCAGATCGCGGCGTTGGCGGATTTCCTCGCGATCGCCGATCCGTGTTTCCTGGGTCGGGCCTTCGTCGGGCAGCATTTCCAGCCATTCGCCTTCACCCTCGGGGCCGATCGCGGCGTTGAGCGAGCTGTCGGCGCCGGCGAGCCGGCGATTCATCTCGATCACCTCGTTCTCCGGGACGTCGAGCTCGCGGGCGATCTTGGCGACGATCTCGGGCGGCAGGTCGCCCTGCTCCAACTCGGCGAGCTTGCCCTTGATGCGCCGCAGATTGAAGAACAGCTTCTTCTGCGCGGCGGTGGTGCCGATTTTCACCAGCGACCAGGAATGCAGGATGTATTCCTGAATCGAGGCGCGGATCCACCACAGCGCGTAAGTCGAAAAGCGAAAGCCGCGCGACGGGTCGAATTTTTCCGCCGCTTGCATCAACCCGACATTGCCCTCGCTCACCAGATCGGCAAGAGGCAGCCCATAACCGGAATAGCCGCGGGCGATCTTGATCACCAGGCGAAGGTGGCTGCCGATCAATTCCTGGAGCGAAGCCGGGTCTCGCCGCTCGCGCCAGGCGCGCGACAGTTCCTGCTCGCGCTCGGCGGTCAGCATGGGGAACCGTTTGGCCTCTTCGACCAGGCGGATCAGGCTGGTATCGATCCTTTGGTCCATGTCCCTCGACCTTTATGTTCGCCTCTGCCCCTTGTCCGAAGGGGCACGGAACCCACCGGGTGCCGCCGCGAGGCCCGATAATGATACGAACGATTGAGTCCCGCGGATGGTGCCGCAGCTTTTGCGCCGCAGTGCACAAAAGATAGTACCGCCAAGTCTTTGGTTCAAGACCAGTTTGGTCCTATTTCGTGGTGG
The DNA here is from genome assembly GCA_015654725.1 of Rhodospirillales bacterium. Lineage (GTDB taxonomy): Bacteria > Pseudomonadota > Alphaproteobacteria > ATCC43930 > CGMCC-115725 > JAATGI01. Next base: position 5,175 of record JAATGI010000195.1, on the reverse strand, counting down.
TATTCGATGGCTGAAATGTCAGCAACGCAGACCTATTCGGGGCGAAATAGCGGGCTTTTGGGGCGGCTTGGGCGGTTTCCCCTATTTGCGGCGATGTCGGCCCTTGCATTTGGTGTCGCCGCGCACTTAAGGATGGGCGGGGACCGGGGAGGTTGCCGGAAAGGGAACATTGAGCGAAGAAATCGCGCGATACTGGTGGGCGGGGATACCACCGTGGTGAGCGATGCGAGCTTACCGCCACCGTTGCCCGAGGAGCCGCTGGCGCTGTCGGCGCCGCTGGCACGGGCCTGGGCGAAGACCTTGTGTCGCCATGTCAACGAAAGCGGCATCAGTTGCGCCGTCTATCACGGGCTGTGGCAGGATTTACGCCGGCTTGGATTGGCCGCTGGACCCCGGAGGGGCGCGCAGTTCTTTCTTGACGCGTTTCACGACGCGGTGCGCGCTGGCGGCCGCCGGATTCTGGTGTCTGGCGCCGTCGATTATTGCTTGCCGGCGATCGTGCTGTGGGCGGCGACCGCGGCGGGGGCGAAGCCCGATCTTACCGTCATCGATATTTGCGAGACGCCCTTGCGGCTCTGTGCCTGGTATGGCGACCGTATCGGCGTAGAAATCGGGACCGTCAGGTCCGATATCTTGGATTATGAGCCCGCGGCGCCATACGACATCGTCGTGGCGCATTCCTTGCTGAGCGAGATTCCGCCGGCCGCGCGGGGTCGGCTGATCGCGAAATGGCGTGACTGCCTTGTCCCGGGTGGACGCGTGATCGGCGTCAACCGCGTACGGCCGGACGCGCCGGAGGTGCTCTGGTTCACCGCCGAGCAGACGAAAGAATTTCACGAGCTGCTGTTGCGCGAAGCGACGCTCCATGCCGCCGAACTGGACATCGCACCCGAAGAACTCGCCGCCAGCACCGATTCCTATGTGGCGTACCGCCTTGTCTATCCCCTGCGCTCGCGGGAGGTGCTGTCCGCGTTGTTCGAGGACAATGGCTTTCGCGTTGCCTCGCTCACGGCCGATGTCCCCGACCCAAGATATCCGGGCAACTCGCAGGGGCCGACTTTGGCCGGCGGTCCCGTACACCTGAAGTTCGTCGCGATTCGGCAGTAGGGGAATCCGGCTTGTCCGATAAACGGACATTGGGGCGAATCAAGAGCGACATCGATGCGATCGACTGGCCGCCGATCTTGACCGGTAATGCGGCCATCCTCGCCGCCCTGATACATCAGCTCGATGAAACCCAGTGGGTGAGCCCGGAGGAAATCCGCGCCCGCCAGCACGAGCAGCTCGTTATTCTGGCGCGCCATTGCGTTCGGCAGTCGCGGCAGTTCCGCGGCCGAATGGACCGCGCCGGGCTCAAGCCGGACGATCTCGGCAGCGCGAGCGGTCTGGCCAAATTGCCGGTCCTCGGCCGGCGTGACATTCAGGCCGCGCGCGACGATCTGTTCTGCGCCCAAATTCCGACAAGCCATCAGCCGATAAACCAGACCCGCACTTCCGGCTCGACGGGTGAGCCGGTGGTGGTGCGCCGTACCGCGATCTCGAACCTATTCTGGTCCGCCCTGGCGATGCGCGATCACCTTTGGCATGGCCGCGAATTCGGCCGACGCCTGGTCGCGGTCCGCGCCACGATCCGCAAGGTGGACCGGCGCGATGATTGGGGGCCGCCGGCGAACCTCATATTTCGCACCGGTCCGTCACTCGGTGTTCCCAGCGGTCTCGAACTGGGCGAGATGCTCGAGCTTCTGTTGAATTTTCAGCCCGACAACCTGCTGATCTATCCAAATCTGCTCGAAGCGCTGACGCGGCGTTGCCGCGAGCGTCAGATCAGGCTACCAAATCTCCGCCATCTGCGCACGACCGGCGAGACCTTGTCGCCACGCTTACGCGAAGAAGCGGCGGCCTGTTTCAATGCCGCAGTCGAGGATACCTATTCATCTCAGGAACTGGGTTATCTCGCGGTACAATGTCCGCGCAGCGGGCTCTATCACATCATGGCCGAGAGCGTGATCGTCGAAGTGCTCGACGGAGGCGGCCGGCAATGCCGCGAAGGCGAGATCGGCCGCCTCGTCGTCACCGATCTCCACAATTTCGCGACGCCGCTCATTCGCTACGACATCGCTGATTACGCCGAGGTCGGAGGGCCATGCCCGTGCGGACGCGGGTTGCCGACCTTGGCGCGGATTCTCGGTCGCCAGCGCAATCTGATGCTTATGCCCGACGGTACGCGCCAATGGCCGCGCACGGGGTTCGGCGAGTTTCGCAAGTTTGCCCCGATCCAACAATATCAGTTCATCCAGCTCGACCAAGCAACGGTCGAGGTACGATTGGTGTCGGAAACACCGGTGTCGTCGGAACAGGAAGCGGCGTTGCGCGCGCACATTCAGAAATCGCTGGGCCATCCCTTCGATCTGCGTTTCGTTTATTTCCCCGAAAGGATTCCGCCGGGCGCCAACGGCAAGTTCGAGGATTTCCTCTGCCGGGCCGAAGCGCCCTAATCTCACGCCAGGCTCGAGCCGCCGTCCAAGGGCACGACCGTGCCGGTGACGAAGCGGTTGGTCATGAAGAACAGGATGATCTCGGCGATTTCCTCGGACTGGGCGACGCGCTTCAGCGGCACATGGGCGGCGGCGCCTTCGAGGAATTTGCGCTTCATCTCGGCGCCATAGCGATCCCACATCGGGGTATCGACCGGGCCGGGCGAGACGGTGTTGACGCGTATCGGCGCCAATTCGAGCGCCAGGCCCAGCGACATTTTTTCAAGCGCGCCATTGATCGCGGCGATCAGCGAAGCGCCCGCCGCCGGCCGCTGGCTCAAGCCGCCGGAGACGAAGGTGAGCGAACCGTCCGGCGCGATCTTGGCCGCGCGGGCGACGCGAAAACTGGCCCAGAATTTTCCGTCCATCGCGGCGAGCGCGACGGCCATTTCCAACTCCGCGACCTTGCCGCGCCCGCCGCCGCCGGCGCTGATAACGACATGGTCCCAAATCGCGCCCTCGGCGAAGAATTTAGCGACGGATTTGTCGTCGGTGGCGTCCAGGATCGCCGGCTCGACGCCGTGCCCGATCGCCTTCGCCGCCGCCGCCAGCCGGTCATGATTACGCGCGGCGATGGTGACTTTGGCGCCGGCCTCGGCCGCGAGCCTTGCCGTGGCCTCGCCCATGCCGGAACTGCCGCCGACCACCAGAACTTTCTTGCCCGTAAGCGCGCTCATGCCCTGTCCCCTTTTTGCCGCGTCGCGCCGTTCTATCAAACCCGGGGCGGATCGAGCCATGCCCGTGCTCGCAACCCCGTCGCGCGGAAACGCGCCGCGCCCGTTTGGAACGCCGGCATCCTCCCCCTGCGCCTGTTTATATCGCCTGTTTATCAGGTCGTTTACAGGCGCCCTATCACCGCCGCCGCGCAGGCTCAGTGGACCGCTTTCGCTGCTTTTGCAGCGAATCAGCAGCCAAATGGTTAATTTCGACCCTGGCTTTCGCTGTCGGCCTTCTCCGCTTCTCCGGGAGCGGAGTCTAGAACAAAACAAGAACATATGTCAAAGAGAATTTTACGGCCGTGAGGCGCCAACGCGACGTCGACTCATACGTCGAGATTCGCCACCGACAGCGCGTTGGTTTGGATGAAGTCGCGGCGCGGCTCGACCAGATCGCCCATCAGCGTCGAGAAGGTTTCCTCGGCGAGGTCGGCGTGCGCGATTTTGACTTGCAGGAGCGCGCGCGCGCCGGGATCGAGCGTCGTCTCCCAAAGCTGCTCGGGATTCATCTCGCCCAGGCCCTTATAGCGCTGGATGTCGCCTTCCTTCGGCCCGAGCGCCACCACCGCCTCGACCAGGCTGGTCGGGCCGGTGACGGCCTGCTCCTTGTCCTTGGCGATGAGCTTGCCGGGCTTGCCGTAGATCTCTTGCAGCTCGGCGGTGCGCTCGTCCAGGCGCCGCGCCTCGGCGCTTTTCAAGAGCGCGGCATCGAGCACGCGGCGTTCCACCGTGCCGTGCCGGCGCCGCGATAGAATGAAGGCCTCGCCGATCTTGACCTCGCCGTTCCAATTGCGCTCCGCCGCCGGCAGCAGGACATTGAGGCGTTGCGCCAGATAGCGCACCGCTTCCTCGCCCCGCCCGCCGGCTTCCAAGAGCGCGGGATTGAGCAGGCCCGCGATCGCGCCCTGCTCGACCACTTCGAGACTGCCCACTTTACGCAACAGCGGCTGCAACAAATTGCGCACCTGGCGCGCGCGCTCGACCATGTCGCTGAGATCGTTGCCGGCGCGCCGCGCGCCGTCATGCTGCGCGAACACCGCGTCGGAAAGCCCGGCGCCGACGCGATATTCCTCGAGCGCCGCCTCGTCCTTGAGATAGACGCTCTTGCCGCCGCCGCGCTTGACCTGAAACAACGGCGGCTGCGCGATATAGAGATAGCCCTTGTCGATCAGCGCCGGCATCTGGCGGAAGAAAAACGTCAGAAGCAGGGTGCGGATATGGCTGCCATCGACATCGGCGTCGGTCATGATGATGATGCGGTGATAGCGCGCCTTGTCGGCGTTGAATTCCTCGGGGCCGATGCCGGTGCCCAGGGCCGCGATCAGCGTGCCGATCTCGGCCGAGGCCAGCATCTTGTCGAAGCGCGCGCGCTCGACATTGAGGATCTTGCCCTTCAAGGGCAGAATCGCCTGGAATTTTCGGTTGCGGCCTTGCTTGGCCGAGCCGCCGGCGCTGTCGCCCTCGACGATGAACAGCTCGCTCAAGGCCGGATCGCGTTCCTGGCAGTCGGCGAGCTTGCCTGGGAGATTGGCGAGATCGAGCGCGCCCTTGCGCCGCGTCAGGTCGCGCGCCTTGCGCGCGGCCTCGCGCGCGACCGCGGCCTCGACCACCTTGCCGACGATGCGCTTCGCCTCCGCCGGATGTTCCTCGAACCATTGCTGGAGCTTGTCGGCGACGACGCCCTCGACCGCCGGCCGCACCTCGGACGAGACCAGCTTGTCCTTGGTCTGGGAGGAGAATTTCGGGTCGGGGACCTTGAGAGAGAGCACGCAAGTCAGGCCCTCGCGCATATCCTCGCCGGTGAGCGCGATCTTCTCCTTTTTCTGGATCCCGCTTTCGTCGGCGTATTTATTCACGGTGCGGGTCAGCGCGCCGCGAAAGCCCGCGAGATGGGTGCCGCCGTCGCGCTGCGGAATGTTGTTGGT
>JAATGI010000166.1 GCA_015654725.1 Rhodospirillales bacterium | reverse complement strand
CTTCCTCGGCCCGTCGCAACCGGCGCGAGGCGATGCGGCTGCCACGGAATTTCGTATGCGCGCCGATCAGCACATTATCGAGCACCGAGAGGCCGACGAAGGGACGGTTATGCTGATAGGTGCGCAGGATGCCGGCGGCGGCCACGCGATGCGGCGGCAGGCCGAGGATCTCGGTCTCGCCCAGCCTGGCCGAGCCGGCGGTCGGCGCGAACACGCCGGCGATCAGGTTGAAGGTGGTGGTCTTGCCGGCGCCGTTGGGACCGATGATGCCGAGGATCTCGCCGCCCCGCAGCTCGAAATCGACCGCATCGACGGCGACGATGCCGCCGAAGCGCTTGCTCAGGCCGCGTACCGACAGCAACGGCGTCAACGCGCCGCGCGGCGCATCGGCCGGAACCGGCAGGTCCAAGGCGGCGGCCGCTTCGGGCGCCGCGTGCTTGGGGCGCGCCCAGGCCCGGACGCGGTCGATGATGCCGGCAAGGCCATCGGGCCAGAACAGAATCGCCAGCACCACGAACAGCCCGTAGAAGAACATGTGACGCTTGCCGACGATGCCGCCGAGCAGCTCCGGCAGCAGGAACAGGACCGCCGCGCCGATCACCGCGCCGTCATGCCGGCCGCAGCCGCCGATCACCACCATGAAGAACAGCAGGAACATGTAGTCGAGGTCGAACACGAACGGGTTCACGTAATTGTCGGCATAGGCGTAAACCATGCCGGCCAGGGTCGCGAACATGCTGCTCAGCACAAAGACGACGATCTTGGTGCGCGCGACATTGATGCCCATGGCGGCAGCGGGATCGGGATTGTCGCGGATGGCGCGGCAGGCGCGGCCGAAATAGGTCCGGTCGATCGCCAGCAGGATCGCCAAAGTGGCGAGGAACAGGCCGATGACCGCGAAGAGATAGGCCTGGCCCTCGAAACGAATGCCGAAGATGACGGGCGAGGCATAACCCGAGAGCCCGTCGGCCGCGCCGGTGAGATCGCCGCCCTGGACCATGACGACGGTGAAGATCTGCGCGAAGGCCAGCGAGGCGAGCCCGAGAAAGAAGCCCTCAAGCCGCAGCGACGGGATCGCCACCGCCAGCGCGAGCGCCAGCCCGACGGCGAGCGCGCCGAGAAAGGCCAGCGGCAGCGGCCAGCCGAGCTGATAGCCGAAAATGACGATCGCATAGGCGCCGATGCCGTAGAACGCGACATGGCTGAAGGCGAGCTGACCCGCGATGCCAAACAGAAAGTTGAAGCTGAGCGCCAGCGTCGCGGTCAGCAGCAGCTTGCGGAACAGGTCGGCGGTGTAGTCGTCGAGCACGAAGGTCACACCGACCAAGAGCGCCGCGCCGGCGCACCACGCGGCGAGCCCGCGCGCGGTCATCGCACGGCTTTCGGCGGCAGCAATCCCGTCGGGCGCACGAGCATGAACAGGATCAGCAGCAGCAGCGGCACGCCGATCGCGTAGCCGGATGGGATCGGCGCATAGCGCAATACCAGCCGCTCGAGCAGCGCGAGCAGCAGGCCGCCGAGCAGCGCCCCCTCGACCCGCCCCATGCCGCCGATCACCAGGGCTGAAAAGCCCTTGATCGCGAGCGGCAGGCCCATGATATAGGAGGCCGAGGTCAGCGGGCTCTGCAGCAGCCCGGCCAATCCCGCGATCGCGCCGCCGGCGGCAAAGGCCAGCGTGCTGGTCAGGCGGAGATTGACGCCGACCAGCCCGGCGGCGAAGCGATCGACCGCGACCGCCTCGAACGCGCGGCCCCACACCGTGCGCTCGAAGAAATACCAGGCGCCGATGAAGACCAGCGCGGTCACCGCGATGATCAGGAAGCTCTGGCTCGACCCGACCAGCGGTCCGAAGGCCAACCGCTCCGCGCCCAGCGGGGCGGGCGCGAATTGGTTCGACGTGCCGAAGACGAAAACGATGCCCTCATGCGTCATCACCATGACGCCGAGCAGCGCCAGGATTGGGCTGAGCAGCGGCGCGTCCTGCTCGATCAGCGGCCGCACCGTGAGCCGCTCCGCCGCCCAGCCGACGATCGCGGTCGCGCCGATGGTAAGCGGGAGGGCGATGAGGAACGGCAGCCCGAAATCGACCACCGTGGCGATGCCGATGAACGCGCCCAGGCCCGCCCATTCGCCGAGCGCGAAGTTGAAGACGCCGGTCGGCCGCAGCGTCACCAGGAAGGCGAGGGCGACAAGCGCGTAGATGCCGCCCGCTTCCCCCACGCTCACCATCAGCTCGACGAAATCATTCAAGGCGCGGCCGATCTCAATAGCCGGCGAAGATCGCCTTGCCGTGCCGGTTGTTCTCGATCTCGCGGATCACCGCGCCCTGCTCGGGGAACCCGGCGCGGTGATCGGCGGCGAAGTTATAGGTCGTGCCCTTGGCGCCGAGCACCGATTTGAAGTCGTGCGTATCGGCGAACGCCATCCGGATCTTTTCGCGGTCGAGCGATCCCGCGCGTTCGATCACGTCCTTGACCAGATAAAGCGCGTTGTAGCCGTAGCCGCTCAGCGAGAACGGTTCGG
>JAATGI010000257.1 GCA_015654725.1 Rhodospirillales bacterium | reverse complement strand
TTCAACAGCCCGGCCATGTCCTTGATGCCGAGGATATGGCAGCCGGCCGCCTCGAGCTCCTTGGCGAGCTTGACATAATAGCCGAGCGAATATTTCGCGCGGGACGGATCGAGGATGTCGCCGGTGTAGCAGATGGCGCCTTCGACGAGCTTGCCCTCCTCCGCCACGGCGTCGATCGAGACGCGCATGTTCTCGACCCAGTTGAGGCAATCGAAGATGCGGAACAGGTCCATGCCGCCGCGCGCGGCCTGGCGGACGAAATAGCGCACGACATTGTCGGGATAATTGGTATAGCCGACGCCGTTGGCGCCGCGCAGCAGCATCTGCGTCAGGATATTGGGCGCGGCGGCGCGGACTTTCTCCAGCCTCTCCCACGGATCCTCGTTGAGGAATCGAAGGGCGACATCGAAGGTCGCGCCGCCCCAGCATTCGAGCGAGAAAAGCTGCGGCAATCCCTTCGCATAGGCTTCCGCGATGGCGGCGATATCATGGGTGCGGATGCGGGTTGCGAGCAGCGACTGATGCGCGTCGCGCATCGTGGTGTCGGTCACCAGCACGCGCGGCTCGGCCTTCATCCATTCGGCAAAGCCTTTCGTGCCGAGCCGCAGAAGGACGCTGCGCGATCCCTCGATCGTCGCCGGCGGCGCGGTGAAGAGCGGCACTTCCGCCTCCTTCGCATAGGCCGGCGGCTTCGGCCGGTTGCGCGCGTCGGGATGGCCGTTGACGGTGACATCGCCGATATAGGTCAAAAGCTTCGTCGCCCGGTCGCGGCGCTTCTTTGCGGCGAAAAGCTCCGGCGTCTCGTCGATGAAGCGCGTCGTATAGGCGCCGGCGCGGAATTTCGGCTGGTTCAGCACCGCCTCGAGAAAGGTGAGATTGGTCGCGACGCCGCGAATGCGGTATTCGCGCAAGGCGCGGTCCATGCGCTGGATGACCTCCGCCGGGGTCGGCGCCCAGGCGGTGATCTTTTCGAGCAGTGCATCGTAATAGCGGGTGACCACGGCGCCCGAATAAGCCGTGCCGCCGTCAACCCTGATGCCGAAGCCGAAGGCGCCGCGATAGGCGGTGATGCGGCCGTAATCGGGGATAAAATTGTTGTCGGGGTTCTCGGTCGTGATGCGGCATTGCAGGGCGTGGCCGTCGAGACGAATCTGATCCTGCGGCGGAATCCCGGTCTCCTCCCGCCGGCCGAGGTGGCCGCCCTCGGCGATGCGAATCTGCGCCTTGACGATGTCGAGCCCGGTCACCTGCTCGGTGACCGTGTGCTCGACCTGGATGCGCGGATTGACCTCGATGAAGTAGAATTTTCCGCTGTCGGCATCCATCAGGAACTCGACGGTTCCCGCGCCGACATAGTCCGTCGCCCGGCCGATCCTCAGTGCCGCGTCGCAGAGCGCCGCCCGCATCGCCGCATCGATATAGGGCGCGGGGGCGCGCTCGATGACTTTCTGATGGCGCCGCTGGATCGAGCAGTCGCGCTCGAAAAGATGCAGGCAGGTGCCGTGGGTGTCGCCGAGAAGCTGCACTTCGACATGCCGAGCGTGGCGGACGAGCTTCTCCAGATAGACCTCGTCCTTGCCGAAGGCGGACTTTGCCTCGCGCTTCGCGCTCCTCACGGCATCGAGCAGATTGGCCTCGCTTTCGATCGGCCGCATGCCGCGGCCACCGCCGCCCCATGAGGCTTTCAGCATGAGCGGATAGCCGACCTCGGCCGCCAGCCGCCTGATCTCGGCGTCATCATCGGGAAGCGGGCCGGTCGCCGGCATGACCGGGACGCCAACCGAGACCGCGAGATTGCGCGCCGCCACCTTGTTGCCCAGCGTGCGCATGGTTTCCGGCCGCGGCCCGATGAAAAGAATGCCGTTGGCGACGCAGGCCTCGGCGAACTCAGGACTCTCGGAGGGAAAACCATAGCCCGGATGGATCGCGTCGGCCCGCGCCGTCACCGCCACCCGGATCACCTCGTCGATCGAAAGATAGGCTTCGAGCGGCCCCAGATGCTTCTCGCCCGCCTGCCCCCGCCCGACCTGATAGGCTTC
>JAATGI010000422.1 GCA_015654725.1 Rhodospirillales bacterium | reverse complement strand
TCGAGATCAGCCTTCGAAGGCGGCTCCGAACGTCAGGCGATACGGTGATCGAGATTCCCGTGCGCATGCCGCAGACTCGCACGCGCCAACCCATTCGGGAATCCCTTCCCGGATTCAAATGTCAGATTTTCACCACTAGGATGAGATCAACGAAAGATTAATGTCAATTTGGGCGATGCTCCGGCTTGTTCTTGCCAAGCTGTTTTCCGGGCGCCTAATGACGCCGATATTCGAGCGAGGCGGCAGATGAAAATCGCGATTATCGCACCGGGCGAAATGGGTTCCGGCATCGGCGCGCGGCTGAAGGAACGCGGCGCCGAGGTTCAGACCTCGCTTGCCGGTCGTGGCGCTGGCAGCGCCGAGCGTGCCCGGCGTGCCGGCATGGTCGCGATCGATGACGACCATGCGCTGGTGGCAGGCGCCGACATCGTGCTTTCGATTCTCCCGCCCGCCGAGGCCTTGTCCCTGGCCAGCCGTCTCGCGCCTGCCTTGGCGAAGGCGGGTGAGCGCGTGCTTTATGCGGATTGCAACGCGGTGGCGCCACAGACCGTCCGCTCGGTCGCGGCGATTATCGCGCCCACCGGAGCCCGCTTTGCCGATGTCGGGATTATCGGCGGCCCGCCTCGCAGCGACGGCTATACGCCGCATCTTTACGCCTCGGGCGAGGCGTCGCCGGCGCTCGGCGCGCTCAACAATTTCGGCCTTGAGATCAGGCCGGTCGAAGGCGGGGTGGGCGCGGCGTCGGCGCTGAAACTTTCCTATGCCGCCTTGACCAAAGGGCTTTCCGCCATCGCCATCGCGGTCGCGCGTGGTGCCGCCGACGGCCAGGTCGGCGAGGCGTTGCGGACCGAATTCGCGCAATCGCAGCCGCAACTCTTGGCCTGGTTGCAACGCCAAATACCGACGATTTACCCCAAGGCCTATCGCTGGGTCGGCGAAATGGAAGAGATCGCGCGCTTTCTCGATGGCGATGCCACGGCGCAAATATTCGAAGGTGCCGCGCGCGCCTATGAAGCCGTGGCCGCGCGCTGGGAGGAAAAAGACGAGGCGGGGCTACGCTTTCTCGCCGATTTGTTTGGCCGCTAAAGGCGCCGCCGCGCGCTCCCAGTGGCGCCGCGCGTGGAGCAGCGCCAACGCCAGCAAGCCGAAGGTCAAAAGCCAGCCGGTCGGAATATGCGTCTTCTCGCCGACGCCGCGGCAAAGCAACGCAACCGGCCACATCGCGCACAACACCGTCTTCTCCCACGGGAAATAGCCCTTATCCCGCGCATCGCGCATCAGCCAGGCTATTGCAATCGTCGCCGGCAGCAGGTCGTAGAACAGGATCACCGGCAACGATACGAGGGTCGCGGCGATCAACACCGCGGCGCGGATCGCGAGGCTGCGCTCGCGATACCAGACGATGGCGGTGAGAATGGCGGCCGAGGCCGTGGCGAGCGCCTGCACGATGTAGGCGAGGCCTTCGCCGCCGCCCACCAGCCGCACCGCGCCGAAAAGGCTGATGAGATGATAAAAGCCGACGCGGCCATCCGCGAACACCGATTGCGCGGTCAGCGCGGTCGCGAAAAAAGCCTGCCAAGTCTGCCAGCCGAACAGCAGCACCGACAGACCCGTCAGCGCCAGGGCCGAGACCGCGGCGGCGACGATCGTGGTCCAATACCGCCCCGCGATCAGGGCCACCGGCACCAACAAGAGGAAATGCGGCTTGTAGCACAACGCGCCGAAGAGAATGCCCGCGAGGATCGGGCGACGGTCGAGCGCCAACAAAGCCGCCGCCAGCATCGCGGTGGTGAGAAACGAATTCTGGCCCAGCGCCACGGTCAGGAACATGGCGGGAAAGGAAACCAGCGCCAGCGTCAGATGATCGTCGCGAACCGTGCCGCGCAAGGCCGCGACATAAACGGCGCCGGTCACCAGCATGAAGACGAGATAGGAAACCGTGAACGGCAACACCGCCAGCACCGCGCACAGCAATTGAAACACCGGCGGATAATAGAAGCCGAAATAGAGGATGCGGTCGTCGCCATAGATCTGTTTTTCGGCGTGCTCATGCAGGGCCGGATCGTAGGCGGCTTGCGGTATGCCGTGGTCGGCGAGATTGCCCGCGGTGTAAAAACTGATGAAGTCGAGCGAGGTCGGCGGCTCGATCGGGAGAAACAGACCGTAAATCCGAGCCGCCAGAATCAGCAGCGCGAGAAGCTCGACCGCGAGCGCGATGATGGCATAGCCGCGCACGCGCTCGCGCGTGAGGAAGCGGCCGTCGCGAAGTGCCGCGACGATTTCGGCGCGCGCGATCATGGCTTGCTCACGCGCCATTCATTCCGCGCCCGGATCGCGGCGAGCGCGAGCAGCGCGATGGTGGCGATCGGCCCGATCGGCACTTCGAGCGCGATGCCGATGCCGCGCGACAGAATGGGCACGATCCAGATCACGCACAGCACCAGCTTTTCCCAGGGCAGGAAGCCGGTTTTGCGCGCATCGAGCACGAGCCAGGCGATGGCGATAGCGGCGGGAAGCAAGTCGTAAAACAGGATCACCGGCGGCGCGATCAAGGTGGCCGCGATCAAGACCAGCGCGCGTACCGGCAAGCTGCCGCCGCGCCACCATACCCAGGCCACCAACGCGGCCGCAGCCACCGCGGTAAGGCCTTGAATGACATAGGCCAAATCCAGATCGGCGCCGAGCAGGCGCGCGGCCGCGAACAGGCTGACCAGCCCGGCGTAGCCGACGCGTCCGACGCTGAACGAAGCGGCGGCCACCTGGGCTTGACCGAGGAAGGCCAGCCAGGTTTCGGTGCCGAAGCAGAGCCAGGAAAGGGCGACGATCGCGGCGGCCGAAACCGCCATGCCGGCGAGCGCGCGCCAGTGCCGCCCGGCGAGCAAGGCAACCGGCGCGATCAGCAGAAAATGCGGCTTATAGACGATGGCGCCGAACAAAAGCCCGGCGCAAAACGGGCGCCGATCGATGAAATATGTGGCGAATCCGAACAGCGCGGCGGTCAGCATCGAGTTCTGGCCGATGCCGATGGTCGCGGCCGCGGCGGGAAAGGATAGGTAGGCAATGACTTGCGGCCAGTCCTTGATAATTAATCTCAGGCTCAGCGCGAATAAGGCACCGGTGACAATTGCCCAGAACGCGAAAGCGCCGAGATACCACGGGATTAGCGCCAGCCCGGCGCAAACCAGGATAAAGGTCGGCGGGTAGAAGAAGAAATAGGCGTAAGGCAGGCGCGGATCGCCGAACACCTGCTGTTCCATTGCGTGATGGTAGGCCGGGACGTAGGCAAGCCACGGCGCGCCGGCGTCGGCCAGCCGCCCGGCGGCGAAAAAGCTGATGAAGTCGGTCGAGCTCGGCAGTTCGAGGGGCACGTAGAGGCCGTAGGTGCCGGCGGCGAGCGCGATCAGCGCCACCGCTTCCAGAATCAGCAGCAAACGGCCCCAGGCGACGACCCGAACCCGGTCGAGCCAGGCGCCGCTCCTGAGCGCCGCCAGGAGGGACGGTGGCGGGGTTTCGGGCTTCGAGGTCATCCTAATCCTCGTCAAGGATCACGGGCTGGCCGGTGAAAAAACTGGGCCAGTTCGGCGTCGGCAGTGGCGCTGCCGTGGCGTCGCAGCCGTCATCGCGCCGCCACAGGCACAGGCGGATGGCGGCCTGTCCGTCCGGTTTGCGGTCGCCGTCGAAGCATTCGACGCGGCGATAGCGCGTATCCTCGACCGGCTGGCTTTCGCGCGCGAGGATGGCGTTGAAGGCCGGCGCTTGAGAGCGGAGCCGGTCCGCCTCGATCTGATAGAGCGGCACGTTCGGCGGCAGCCAGCTCTGGCCCGGCGTCATTGTCCAATAGACGTTGTCGAGACCGACACCGCAGATTTTTGGCTGGTGCGCGATGACGGCGAAGGCGGCGAGCTGGGCGCGCTGGCGGGTCCAAGGGACGCTGAACACCGCCGAATTTCCGATCTGCGCCGACAGCGCCGTCCAGAGCAACAACCCGAGCGCCACGAACCACGCCGCCGGCACCGGCCTTGGCAACGCGCGCCGCGCCAATTCGATCAGCTCCGCGGTGCCGAGCCCGGCCAGGATGACCAGCAACGGTATCGCCGGAAAGATGAAGCGGTATTCCTTATGGGCGATCAGAGAGTGGGTCAGGAAAATCGCCAGCGCCACCCACAGAAGCCACGGCAGGCGCCGCGCTCCCACGGCCACGGTGCCAATCATCACCGCGAAGCCGCCCAGGCCCCAAACCGCCGCTGGCAACAGCAAGAGCGTGGCAAAGGGTTTCGTGCCCGCCTCGGCGCTGACGCCGGCGCCGAGATTGAGCCAGATGTTGAGCCACACCGATTGGAACGGCGCGCCCAAGGTCGCCCAATCGAGCAGGCCCGAGAGCAGCAACGGCAAGCTCGCGCCCGCGATCAGGGTTCGCCACGGCGCGAAACCGCGCCGGACCCCGCACATCCCGAACGCCGCCACCACCAGCGCTGGCGCCAGGTGAAAGCGCAGCGCGAAGGTCAGGCCCAACAGCACGCCCGCCGCGAACAAGCGCCGGCGCGAAATTTGTGTCGCGCCCGATAGGCTCAGATACAACGCCACCGGAAGACAGTCGGCGGCCAACACCTCGGTCAGGGTGTGATCGGCCATATAGACGAGATCGACCCAGATCGTCGCGACCCCGCCGGCGACGATTCCGCCCCAATTGCCGTGCCAGCGCCGGCCCCAGAGATAGGCGCAGGCGACCGGGGCCAGCGACGCCGCGATCATGAACAGGGCGACCGGCAGATTGATCGCCACCGGCCGGTCGCCGAACAGCCGGCCCATCTCCATCAGCCCGGCAAGCAATCCCGGCACCAGCCAAGAGCGGATGCCGACCACCCATTCCCACGACAGGATGCCGGTGCCGAACACCAGCCGATGCGCCGGCTCCAGCACCTGAAATATCTCGTCGGCGTAATGAATGTTGGGCAGCAGGAAATAGACCCCGAGCCTTAGCGCGAACGCGACACCGAGCAAGATCACGAGATCGAAGTGGACGCGGGCGGCGGCGGTGCCACGCTCATTCCTCTCCGGATTTGCGCTCATGCGGGACCCGAGCAAATTCATACCCTCCCCCTCGATGGGGGAGGGAAGAAATGCCGAGCGAAAGCGGGGCATTTCGGGTGGGGGTGATGGAGGCACGGCGATCACCCCCACCCGCTCGCAGCTTTCAGCTGCGCGCGTCCTCCCCCATCAAGGGGGAGGGGCAAAGCGTTGCGCTCCAATCGGATCATGCCTTTCACCGCGCCTCCGGGGCGCTGCGATGGAGCGACGTTCCGAGGAGCGCCTTGGCGACGTCGGATTCCAGCACGAAACAGACCAGCACGGCGGCGAGGATAGCGGCCAGGTGCCACCACACCAATTCGCCCAAGAGCCAGGTGATCTCGAAGACCTTGCGTCCGATCGGCGGCGCCAGCGTTTCGACAAACTTCGGTATCGCGCCCGCCCAGGTAACCAAGCCTTCCCACATCAAGAGGACGATGACGATCCGAGTGCGCCGTGCGAACACGCCGATGCCGCCGTCACGGCTCGCCATCGCCGCGATCGCGGGCAGCGCCAGCAGCAGATAAATACCGCGATAGCCGACGCTTTGCCCGGTGAAGAAACAGCCATCCGTCACCAGCGCGCCCAGCACCAGGAAATTGGCTTCGAGTCTCGGCAGGGCGGTCAGCGCGGCGCGAAAATCGGTCCAGCGCACGAGGCGAGCGACCTGCGCCGACGCTCGCGCCAGCAAACCGGCCCATATCAGAACCGCGCCGTAGGGTTGCCATATGATCTTGCCCAGCGCCGCCGGCACATTCACGGCGCCGATGAAATCACGTGAGTCGCCCGCCGGAATGACGGCCGCCATGCCGGCGAACTCGGCGTGGAAGAACCAAACGAACCAGCCGAAGATCGCCGCCGTCGCGGCGGCGATGCCGAACAATACCCGCGGCCGCTCGCGCAGTCCCAAGCCCAGCGCGACAAAGGGGTAAATCTTCAACAGTCCCAAGAACGCCAGGATGCCGTAGCCGAACATGCGGCGCGCTGTCGGGCCTACCGACAGGACGGCGGCCGCCACCATGGCGATGAAGATGATGACGTCGATGTTGCCGCGCTCGGCGGCGAAGGCCACGCGCTGTGACATTACTGCGGCGAGCATCGCGAGCAACGCGCCGCAGTCGCGTGGCGGCGGAAACGCCGCGAAGGAGCAGAAGAAGGCGGCGTCCATGATCAGGCCGAGCGGCGTGGTCAACGCGGTGTTGCCCAGAAACCAGGCCCGCAGCAGCAGCGGCGAATAGTCCCACGGCCGGCTGGCAAGGTCGCAAGGATTATCGATATAGACATCGACGCCGCGTCGCCAGCATTCGGTGCCGGCAAGCACATATTCCAAATCGAAGAACGGAATCTTGACCGGGTCGACCCCGATGAAGGACAACACGACGAAGTAAATTTCCGGCCGCAACGCGTAGAGCGCGACGAATATCGCGAGCGCGGTCAGGCCGGCGGCGGGCACGACCAAGCGTGCCATCCACCCACCGCCGACGCCGGGGCACGCCCGGCCGGTTACGGCGGCGGTTCGCGAGATGGCCGGAGCGCTGGACATGAGAGGCTAAGGCAATTCCCGTTTGGAACAGTCGGCTACGTCCCCCTCCCCCTTGAAGGGGGAGGGAAGAAACGTCGCGAGCGACGCGAGCGGCGTTTCGGGTGGGGGTGCAAAAGGCAAAATCGAACCGCCAATTCGGGACGGCATCACGATCCGACCGTCTTTGCCGGTTCGAAGGCGGCGACGATCTCGCGTTCGGCGACGAACTGGGCGCAATCGCTGATCGGCACGAATGGCCGGGCGCTGCGCCGGCCGAGGATCAGAATCGCGGTGACGACGACCGCGATGCCCATCTGGACCAGCAAAATCAGGAAAATGCCGATCACGGTCGAGGTCCAGCCGGGAATCACCAGGTCGGTGGCGAAGCGCATCACCAACGCAACCAGGATGCCGACCATGGCGAGGCCGGCGAAAGCGGCGGCGGCGATCAGCAGGCGGACGAAAATCACGTCGGAATAGACCGACAGCGCCGACAGCCCGTGGATCACCAGCGATACCCAATTCATGTTCGAGGCCCCGGCATAGCGCCGGCCGCGCTCGGTCGGGACGGTGCGGTGGGGGAGCCGCGCGCGCAAAATCGCCGCCGGCAAATTGTTCCACAGATCGGCCGAGTAACACAGGCGCCGCGCCGCCGCGATCGGCAACAGCGAGAAATTGCCGAAATCCACGGTTTTTCCCGCCAGCGCGCGGAACAGCAGCTTGTAGATCGCGTGGCCGGCCCTGAACACCGTGCCCTCCGACCGCTTGGTTCGTTGGGCGAATACGATGGTATTCGGGTCGGCGGCCGCGGCGGCGATCAGCTTCGCCGCGTCCTCGGGCCGGTCCTCGCCGTCGCAATCCATCACCAGAATGGCGTCGATATCGGACCGCGCCGCCGCCTCGGTCAGGCCGACCGCGATCGCGCGCTGATGGCCGAGATTGACCGCGAGCCGGACGATCTCGATGCGCTCGATCGGGCGGCCGTCGGCGATGAAATCGCCCGGTTCGAGCGCTACGCTCGAACCGTCATCGATGACCAAGACGACCAGGCGCCGTCCGCCGCTATCCCGCAACTCGGCCGCCAGCGCCGTCAGCAGATGCCGCAACGCTGCCCAATCGTCGAGCACCGGCGTTACCACCAAAAGCCTGCCCATCGAACTGCCCTCCGCGGCGCGGGCGCGCGGCCCACTCGAGTCGAACCGACCCGTAACACCGTTTTTCCGTTCTGCCACGCTTGTCTAGCCGACGAATCTATGATACCGATCCAAATGCTGCGCGACTAGATATTGTTAGAATTTTAGTAGAATACCGCAGTATGCAGTAGGTAAAAAGCTGTTAAAAGTGGGGGAATGCCCACCCATGAACATGGGCAGGAGTGGGATATCAACGACGGAGAACGACATGTTGGGCTATCTAAAATGCGTGGTTGGGGACAAGCGCGGCGTGACCGCGCTGGAATATGCGCTGATCGCGGCGCTGATCGCGGTGGTCATCATCGGCGCGGTCAGCCTGTTGGGCTCCAGCGTCAGCGGCGTGTTCTCGAAGGTCGCGAACACGATCTAACGGCGGCGCAAGGAAGCCGGCCCCGAGACGGGCCGGACGGACGGATGACGGGTGGAGATCATGCGCTAACGGACACGACCGCGAATGGTCCACGAACGTGGAAAGGCTCGACGTGTTGTTTGTGGTCAGCCTCGCCGCGGCGGCGATGTTCCTGGTTGCTTCCTACCAAGACCTTCGCCATCGCAGCATACCGGATTTCGTTCCGGTGGCCGTCGCGGTCGCCGCCTTGGCGAAATGGGCGATCATTGGGCAATGGGCGCCGGCGCTGTGGGCGGCGGCGATCGCCGGCATCGTGTTCGCGGCGACCGCCGTTCTGTTCGCGCGCGGCTGGCTCGGGGGCGGCGACGTGAAACTGGCGGCGGCGACGCTGTTCCTGTTGGGCGCGCCGGCGGCGGCGCCGTTCCTGCTGGGCATGGCGGTCGTCGGCGGGG
>JAATGI010000044.1 GCA_015654725.1 Rhodospirillales bacterium | reverse complement strand
GGCGATCATCCCGAAGGCGTGCGCATCGGCCCCGAACGAGAACGCAAGGAAGGTCACGGCACCGCCGTCAAGGTTTGGGAGAAGCGCGAGTTCCGTAATCTCGATGACAAGGTCGAGCTCGGCACCCGCAACATGAAGGTGGCGTTACGGCGCTTGCGGCGCTTCGCGCGCGAGGGCGCCGCCGAAATCCTCGATCTCGACGACACCATCCGCTCGACCGCGAAAAACGCCGGCTGGCTCGATCTGAAGCTGGTGCCGGAGCGGCACAACGCGGTGAAGGTGCTGCTGCTGCTCGACATCGGCGGCTCGATGAGCGGCCATGTCCGGCTGTGCCAGGAGCTGTTTTCGGCGGCGCGCGCCGAGTTCAAGCATCTGGAGTCCTTCTATTTCCACAATTGCCCTTATGAATCGCTGTGGCGCGACGCGCATCGCCGCCAGATCGACAAGACCCCGACGCTGGAAATGCTCCACACCTACGATTCCGGCTACAAGCTGATTTTCGTCGGCGATGCCAGCATGGGGCCATACGAGATCACCCAGCCTGGCGGCTCGGTCGAGCATTGGAACGAGGAAGCGGGTGAGGTCTGGCTGCGCCGGCTGCTCGCGACCTATCCCAAGGCCGCGTGGCTCAATCCCGTGCCCGAACCATTCTGGGACGGCATGGGCTCGATCGAACTGGTTCGCGATCGGCTGGAAGGACGAATGTACCCGCTGACGCTCGACGGCCTCGACCGCGCGATGCGGGAATTGGCGCGATAGCGCCCGCTACGACAGCTCGTCCTCGGCGGCGACGCGCTCATGGCCGTCGGCGACCGATTTCAGCCGGTAATGATTGATGCCGTGCTCGGCCGGCAATAGCCGCGTCACCTCGAAGCTGCCGTTGCGGTTGGAGCCGTAACGGTTGGGCAGAAGCGTCACGGTCTGTCCGGCGTGAAAGCGATGCGCGCCTTGCTGCCGCGGCACCGGACCGCGCATGGCGGACGAACCCGCGACGCGGAGGTTCGGCGTTTCGATCTTTCGCCGCGCCAACCGGGCGACCGCATCGCTTTGCTTCAGCGTCTTGCCGGCGATACGCGGCGTCAGGGTCGTTTTGGTTGCCACGGCAAATCTCCATCTTCACGAATATTGCGCGCACCGAGCCAGAGCCGGCGGCGAGTCGAAGCGTTACCCGGCCGGCGGAGGGCCGCCGCCGGCGACATCGTCACCCTTGGCGCAAATTGACGGCCGCGAACTTGCCTTTCTGCCCGCGCTCGACATCGAAGGTGATCTTTTGGCCCTCGACCAGATTGCCGATCCCCGCGCGCTCGACCGCGCTGATATGGACGAATACATCCTGGGACCCGTCCTCGGGCCGAATAAAGCCGAAACCCTTTTGCGTATTGAACCACTTGACCGTACCGGTAGCCATCGACGCCCTCCATGGGAAAATGAGCGGCGCGCGATCACGCGACGCGGACAGTCCAAGCCTCTCGTAATCTTGTAGGGACGCCCACCCGGGCGGCGCGGCAAGTTGCCGAAAAGTTACTGTACCGCCCGAGCGTAGCGTGAAATCAGCCCCGAGACAACCATACCCCGCCCGAATAGAGGGCGGCTGGCCGAACTCAAGCCGCCTGGACTTTGCGTTCCTTGGGCTGGATATAGGCCATCGCGGCATGTTCGGGGCAATAAGGCTTGCCGGGAACCACCCGCTTGCCGCAGAAGCGGAAGCCGGTCTGACCGGGATGCCCGTGCGGCCAGGAGCAGGTCGGGCCCGCCTTGCCGGCGACGTGGCGAATCGGGGGGGATTTCAAGGGCGAAGGCCGCGGCGTCAACATCAGACGGTGCGCCTTGCCAACCACCGCGTTCTTGGAAATGCCCAGCTTGCGGCCGATTTCCGCCGTGGACAGACCCTGTTTCCATAGCGCCGAGAGTTGTTCCACCAATTCGGAGGTCCAAATCGAGTCCATGCCCCACACCTTATGAAGTAGGTTTTGGCGCAAGCGCCTACCAAATACAGTATCACTCTTATCGCGGGGCGCAACGAGATTCTGGACGCCTCCGATCATTTTTCATCCCCGGGTGGGGTCACCATTGTGTCACGCGGCGGCTTGTCTTAAAAATTGGTGCAAGAATTCGCTCACGAGGCGAGGGCCGTCCGTTAAGGGCTGCTACATCAGGGCAGGAGGGGACGATGCTGGGATTTCTCGACAAACGCCATATTGTCGCGCCGCCGGGCTATAGCCGGTGGCTCATACCGCCGGCCGCACTTTGCGTGCATCTCTGCATCGGCCAAGCCTATGCCTTCAGCGTGTTCAACTTGCCGATGACCAAGCTGATCGGCATCACGCAATCGGCGCCGGACGATTGGAACCTGCCGCAACTGGGCTGGATTTTCAGCGTCGGCATTTTCGTGCTCGGAACCTCGGCGGCGCTGCTGGGACGCTGGGTCGAGGATGGCGGCCCCCGCAAGGCCATGTTCACGGCGGCGCTGTGCTTCGGCTTCGGCTTTTTCATCTCGGCGATCGGGGTCGCGATCCACAATTTGTGGATTGTTTATATCGGCTATGGCCTGGTCGGCGGCTTCGGGCTCGGCATCGGCTATATCTCGCCCGTCTCGACCCTGATCAAATGGTTCCCCGACCGGCCCGGCATGGCCACCGGCATGGCGATCATGGGCTTCGGCGGCGGCGCCTTCATCGCCTCGCCGCT
>JAATGI010000340.1 GCA_015654725.1 Rhodospirillales bacterium | reverse complement strand
GCTGCACGACGGCAATCTCGACACCAGCTTTCCGTCGCAACCCGATCCAGACGAGTTCACTGTCACTGCGGGCTTGCTCGAACGCTACGGCTGGCGCGAGGTGATCGAAGGCGGCCATCTCATCGCGCTCACCGGCGACAGCGGCAGCGTCACCTTGGAGCCGGGCGGGCAGTTCGAGCTGTCGGGCGCGCCGCTGGAGACCATTCATCAAACCTGCGCCGAGGTGACGGAGCATCTCCACCAAACCCGGGCGGTCGGCGAGGAATTGGGCCTGGGGCTTCTCGGCATGGGTTTTCATCCGACGGCGCGGCGCGAGGATGTCGATTGGATGCCGAAGGGCCGCTACGCCATCATGCGCAGCTACATGCCGAAAAAGGGCACGCTCGGCCTCGATATGATGCTCCGGACCTGTACCGTGCAGGTCAATCTCGATTTCGGCTCGGAAGCCGACATGGTCAAGAAATTCCGCGCCAGCCTCGCCTTGCAGCCGGTCGCGGTGGCGCTGTTCGCCAATTCGCCTTTCACCGAGGGCAAGCCCAACGGCTTCCAAAGCTACCGCGCGCAAATCTGGACCGACACCGATCCCGACCGCACCGGCATGCTGCCGTTCGTGTTCGAGCCGGGGATGGGCTTCGAGCGCTATGTCGATTACATGCTCGATGTGCCGATGTATTTCGTCTATCGCGACGGCAAGTATATCGACGCCTCGGGCCAGTCCTTCCGCGATTTCCTGGTCGGGCGATTGCCGGCGTTGCGCGGCGAGGTGCCGACCTTGACCGATTGGGCCGACCATCTCACCACCGCGTTTCCCGAAGTGCGCTTGAAGAAATTCCTCGAAATGCGCGGCGCCGATGGCGGCCCATGGAAGCGCCTCTGCGCGCTGCCGGCACTATGGACCGGCTTGTTTTACGACACGGCGGCGCTCGATGCGGCGCTCGAACTCAGCAAGGGCTGGACCGCGGCAGAGCGCGAAGCCCTGCGCCGCGATGTGCCGAAACTCGGCCTCAAGACCAAATTCCGCGACGGCACGGTGCGCGACATCGCGTCTCGCATGGTCGAGATCGCGGCCGGCGGCTTGAAGCGGCGGAACCGCCTCGACGGCAAGGGCCGCGACGAAAGCGTCTTCGTCGAGCCGCTCCGCGAGATCACGGCCTCGGGCAAATCCCCGGCGGAATCCTTGCTCGATGATTACGCGACGCGCTGGCACGACAGCGTCGATCCGATCTTCGACGAATTGGCCTATTGAATTTTTTCAATAATGATAGCGGCATTGGGCGATTTCGATTCGTCGGTCGTCGCCTTGACCGACGACGCGATAAACCAAGCGATGTGCCCCGGTGATCCGTCGCGACCACCAGCCGGTTAGATTTCCCCGCAGCGGTTCCGGGTGTCCTAACCCGGCAAACGGACTTCTCTCAATATCCCTGAGCAATGCATTTATTTTGGTCTTGATCGCCGGGTCGGCATTCCAATGCTGGTACTGAGACCAAGCACGCGCCGTCCAAAAAACGTTCATTCCTCAATGTCGTGCGCCGTTAGTTCGCCGGCATCCGCATCCGCGACGGATGCAAGCAATTCCTTCGCGTTGGCCGGGCTTCGCAGCAAATGCAGCGTTTCCTCGATGCTCTCGTACTCTTCGAGCGACAACATCACCACCGAACGCTCGTTTTGCCGCGTTACGACGAGCGGCGCGCGGTCGTCGCAAACTTGGTCGAGGTATTTCGCCAGATGCTGGCGCAGTTCGGTGTAACTCACATGCCCCATGACAAACGCCTTCCGAGAAGGGTAAGTACAGAAATACGTACATAACCGATTCTGTCAACCCGGCTTATTGCCGTCGCTCAACACCGCGTTGCGCCACAGACCCGGATCGGCGGCGCCGCGCTCGGGGGACTGCCCGGAGAGCGACATCCAGCGACTCCTGAACCAGGCGGTCGAGGAGACGTCGAGCTTGAGCTTGCCTCCCGCCGGCGGGCCGCTTAATCCGAGCGCCGACCAGGGCAGGCGCATTTCGGCGGCGATGCGCGGCTGGTCGGCGCCGAAATACAGCGCCTCGCCGCCCGGCACCTCCGGGCAGTCGCCGCCCTGATGCTCGCTGGCGCCGCCGAGGCACAGTCTCGGCGCCATCGGCGGATGGTCCTTCACCTTGGTCTTGGGCGGAATGAAATAGAGGGTGAAGCGCTTCGGGCCGGCGCCGGCATCGATATCGAGTTCGACGCGATAGGCCTCGCTTAGCGGAAACGCGCCGTCGTAAGCGAGCAGGTCGAGGTCGTAATAATCCTGGCCGATGGTCGCGAGCGCCAGGCCCCGGTCGCTCCAGGACAGCATCACCTCGCCGAACGCGACCTCGCCCGGCGAGGGTTTCAGCGGCGGCAATGGCGCGCTCGCCTTCGGCCAGTCGATGAAGGAACGGGTGGCGAAATCGATCTCGGCCTTGGGAAT
>JAATGI010000155.1 GCA_015654725.1 Rhodospirillales bacterium | reverse complement strand
CTCGGCACGGCCAAGAAGGTGCGTATCGAGAAGGAGAACACGACGGTCATCGACGGCGCCGGGAAGAAGGACGACATCCAGGGCCGCATCGCGCAGATCCGCCAGCAGATCGAGGAGACCACCTCCGACTACGACCGCGAGAAGCTGCAGGAGCGGCTGGCCAAGCTCGCGGGCGGCGTCGCGGTGATCCGGGTCGGTGGCGCCACCGAGGTCGAGGTCAAGGAGCGCAAGGATCGCGTCGACGACGCGATGCACGCCACCCGCGCCGCGGTCGAGGAAGGCATCGTTCCGGGCGGCGGCGTGGCGCTGTTGCAGGCCGCCAAGGTTCTGGCGAAGCTCAAATACGACAATGACGACCAGCGCGTCGGCATCGATATCGTGAAGCGGGCGCTGCAAGTGCCGGCTCGGCTCATCGCCGAGAATGCCGGCATGGACGGCTCGATCGTGATCGGCAAGATCCTCGAAAGCAGCAACGCCAATTACGGCTTCGACGCCCAGACCGGCACCTATGTCGATTTGGTCAAGGCCGGCATCATCGATCCGACCAAGGTGATCCGGTCCGCGCTCCAGAACGCGGCTTCGGTCGCCGGCTTGCTGGTGACGACGGAAGCCATGGTCGCCGAAAAGCCCGAACGCAAGCCGCAAATGCCCGCGGGCGGCGGCGGCGGCGGCGGCATGGGCGGCATGGACGGAATGGACTTCTAAGTCCTGTTCGATTGAAACGAGAACAGGGCCGCGGTTCGCCGCGGCCCTGCTTTTTTTATCGGCCCTTCTGGGGCATAGTTAGAGCCATGAGCCAGCGGGACGACATCCTCGGCAGCTTGCGGGCGAACTTTCCGGCACTGAAGCAGCGCTTTCCGATCATGTCTCTGGCGCTGTTCGGATCGATCGCGCGCGGCGATGCCGGCGAAAAAAGCGACGTCGACATTTTGGTCGAGTTTGCCCGCCCCATCGGCCTGTCGGCGTTCCTGTCGCTCGAGGATGAGCTGAAAAGGTTGATCGGCCGCAACGTCGATCTGGTGTCGCGGCCGGCGCTCAAACCCCATATCGAACGCCAGATAATGCGGGACTTGGTGGCGGTGTGACGGCGCCGCGCGATTTTCGCGACTTTCTTCAAGATATCGTTGGGGCATGCCGGTCGATGATTCATTTCGTCGAAGGCATGACGCTGGACGTGTATCTCACCGACGAAAAGACACGCTTTGCCGTGATGCGCGGCTTTGAAATCATGGGCGAGGCCGTTCGGCATCTGCCGGACAGCGTCAGGAACGACAATCCCGACATTCCGTGGCCGATGATGATGGCGATCCGAAATCGCATCACTCACGGTTATTCGGGGTCGACGACACCATCCTGTTCACGACGGTCCACGAGGATTTGATGCCGCTGCTGCCACGGCTTGAGCAGCTTGCAAAACGGTATGGCTGAAGACGGGAACCGAACGCTATCCCGCGAAATCGTCCTTCGTGAATACCGCCACCAGTTCGATGCCTTCCTTGGCGAGATTGGCCTTGGCGCCTTCGAGCCGGTCGACGATGGTGACGATCTTCGCGACCTGGCCGCCGCGCTCGCGCACGGCGTTGACCGCCTTCATCACCGAGCCGCCGGTGGTGGTGACATCCTCGAATAGAATGGTCTTGGCGCCGTCCTTATACTGACCGTCGATCAGCCGGTTGGTGCCGTGGCCCTTCGCCTCCTTGCGCACGAAAAAGGCGCGGATCGGGC
The DNA here is from genome assembly GCA_015654725.1 of Rhodospirillales bacterium. Taxonomy (GTDB): domain Bacteria; phylum Pseudomonadota; class Alphaproteobacteria; order ATCC43930; family CGMCC-115725; genus JAATGI01. Next base: position 1,565 of record JAATGI010000155.1, on the reverse strand, counting down.
GCTCGGGCCAGCTCCGCATCGCCACCGCCGTCGCGATCGGCACCGCGCCGATCTCGAGCCCGCCCACTTGCTCGACGGCGTCGTCCTTGATGAGATCGAACAGGCAATCCGCGATGAGGGCGGCGCCCTCGGGATCGAACATGGTCTTTTTCATGTCGAAATAGAACGCGCTGGCGGCGCCCGAGGCGAGCTTGAAATCGCCGCCGGTGGAAAAGGATTTTTCCCGGATCACTTGGCGCAGGCGCTCGCGTTTTTCCGCCGCGTTCATGAATTTACCGATACAGGCCGGCTCGCCGCTTGTCCATGCCGTCCGGCTGCCTTGGCGGCGGCGGAGGAACATTGCGGCCGACAATCTCATTTCCTGCGACGATGATCTCGATCTCGGCTATCGTGCCGCGACGTTCGATACCGACCGATTTCATCGCGGCACCGACGGCGCGGAGGTTCCTATGACTCCTTCCCACGGCAAATTCGTCTGGTACGAGCTGATGACGACCGACGCGGCGGCGGCGGCGAAATTCTACGGCGACGTCGTCGGTTGGAGCGCCGCCAAATCGCTGATGCCGAACATGGACTATCGGCTGTTCTCCGCCGGCGGCGTGCAGGTCGCCGGCGCCTTCACGCTCTCGAAAGAAGAACTCGCGCGCGGCGGGCAGCCCGCTTGGGCCGGCTATATCGCGACCGACAACGTCGATAACGACGCGGCGCGGGTGACGGCGGCCGGCGGCAAGATCTATCATCCGCCCGACGATATTCCCGGCGTCGGCCGTTTCGCGATGGTCGCCGATCCGCAGGGCGCCGCCTTCGCGTTGTTCAAGGCGGCGCGGGCCAGCGAAGTATCGCCCGCCGATGTCAATGCGCCGGGCCATGTCGGCTGGCACGAGCTTTACGCCGGCGACGGCGCGTCGATCTTCGATTTTTATCACCAGCTGTTCGGCTGGAAGAAAAGCCAAGCGATGGATATGGGACCGGCCGGCACCTATCAGATGTTCGATTTGGCGGGCGGCGGGATGATCGGCGGCGTCATGACCAAGCCGCCGCAAATGCCGGTGCCGGCTTGGCTCTATTACTTCAATGTCGGCGGCATCGACGCGGCATCGGCGCGGGTCAAGGCGGGCGGCGGGAAGATCACCAACGGCCCGAACGAAGTCCCGGGCGGCCAGTGGGTCGTCCAGGGCATCGATCCGCAAGGCGCGCATTTCGCTCTGGTTGGAGCGAAGTAAGCGGCGCGATGCCGCGTGACCCAAGAACGGGGCGCGTGCTACATTTGTTCTCATGAAGTCCGTCGCCGCCTTAACCAAAATCGCCATTCCAGCGGCGCCGGCGCTGGCGGTCGGGGCGGCGAAGGCGGCGTGGCTGTCGCCCGACGGCGAGATCGAGATTCTGAGCCTCGCCGAGGCGGCGGCGCGGGCGAGGACGGTGCCGCCCTTTCTGTGCCATGCCCGGGCGGTGGCGCGGCGGCTCAATATTTCGGTTTTTCCCGCTTACGATCTCCTCGAACTTTACGCCTTCGCACGGCCCGCGCTGTTCGCGCTGCCGACGCCGCGCGGCTTGGCGCGGGCGCT
>JAATGI010000045.1 GCA_015654725.1 Rhodospirillales bacterium | reverse complement strand
GATGGCGATCGAGCCCAGTTCCTGATTGGAAATGTAATGGTTGCCCCACAGCGGCGCGCTGGGGAACGGCGACGGGAACGTCTTGAGCGTGGTGCCGAAAATCCAACTCGCGGTGCTGTTGACGATCACCAACAAGCCGATGAACACGATGATGAGCGAGATCACCGGCAAATCGTGGAACGGCCGGATCACCAGCCGCTCGATCGCGATGCCGGCGGCGAAGGCGAAGGCGACGGTGAGGAAGAACGCGCCCCAATAGGGCGCGCCGTAATCGATCAGCTCCCAGGCGATGTAGGTCGAGAACATCGCCATTTCGCCCTAGGCGAAATTGATGTGGCCGGTGGACTGGTAGATCATCACCAGCGCGAGGGCGAGGCCGGCATAGATGCCGCCGGAGGCAACGCCGCTGAACAGCTGATGCAGAAGCGCGTCCATCGCTAATATCCCAAATATGAACGTCGGATCGTTTCGTCCGCTTTCACCGCGGCGGAACTGCCGGAAATCGCGACGCGCCCGGTTTCGAGGAGATAGGCGTGATCGGCGAGATCCAGTGCCAGCGTGGCGTTCTGCTCGACCAGCAGGATGCTGACCTTGTCGTCGCGATTGATGGCCTTGAGCGTGCGATAAATCTCCTGCACCAGCATCGGCGCCAGGCCGAAGGACGGCTCGTCGAGCAGCAACAGTTTCGGCCGCAGCATCAAGGCGCGCGCGATCGCCAGCATCTGCTGCTCGCCGCCGGAGAGCGTGCCCGCCTGCTGCCGACGGCGCTCCTTCAGCCGCGGGAACAGCGCGTACATATGCTCGAAGCCGCGCGCCACCTCGGCGCGGTCGCGGCGCAAATAAGCGCCGAGCCGGAGATTTTCCTCGGCGGTGAGATGGGCGAAGGTGCCGCGCCCGTCCGGCACATGGGCGACGCCCTGGCGCACGATGTCCTCGGTGGCGAGGTTGTCGATGCGCCGGCCCGCCAGCACGATCTCGCCGCGCCGCCGGATCAATCCGCACAGCGCCCGCAAGGTCGTGGTCTTGCCGGCGCCGTTGGCGCCGAGAATGGCGGTGATGCCGCCTTCCTCGAGCTCGAAGCTCAGGCCGTGCAGGACCGGCGTGTCGCCATAGCCGGCGGCGAGATTCTTGACCGAGAGCAGCGCCGTCATCACGCCGCACCGAGATAGGCGCGGATCACGTCGGGATGCTGCTGGACATGGGCCGGCGTGCCTTCGGCGATCTTGCGGCCGAAATCGAGCGCCACGACCTTGTCGGAGACGCTCATCACCAGGCTCATATGATGCTCGACCAAGAGGATGGTGATGCCGAACCGGTCGCGCACCTCGCGAATGAGGCGCCCGAGTTCGCCGAGCTCCTCGTGATTGAGGCCGGAGGCCGGCTCGTCGAGCAGCAAGAGCTTCGGTTGGGCGGCGAGCGCGCGGCCGAACTCGACGCGCTTTTGCAGACCGAAGGGCAGGGCGCTCACCGTGGTTTGGGCGAAGGCCTCCAACCGCATGAAAGCGACGATCTCGGCGACACGCGCGACCAGCGCCGCCTCTTCTCGCGCCGCCACGGGCAGGCGAAAGGCATTGTCGATGAAGCTCGACGAGGTTCGGCAATGGGCGCCGACCATGATGTTGCGCACGACCGACATGGAACGGAACAGCGCCAGGTTCTGGAAGGTGCGGCCGACGCCGAGCGCGGCGATCGCGTGTTTCGGCAGGCCGATCATCGAGCGGCCCTCGAACCGAATATCGCCGGATCGCACCGGATAGAGCCGCGACAGGCAATTGAACAGCGTGGTCTTGCCGGCGCCGTTCGGGCCGATCAGGCCGCAAATCTCACCCGGCTCGACATTGAACGAGACGCGATCGAGCGCGACGATGCCGCCGAAGCTGACGGCCACCTGGTCAACCTCGAGCAACGCACTCATGCGCGCCCGCGGCTAGAGTGCGATCGTTTCAGACGGAAGCGCAAATCGCTTCCGTCTGAAACGTGAATCGCACTCTAATTTATCGCGTAAAGACGGATTCACGCTCTTGACGGAATCGCGACGCGATTCCATCAAGAGCGATCCGGCTCTAAGCCACCCGCGCGAACCGAACCGAGGCAATCCGCCCTCCCGCTTCCCCCGTTTATGCCGCCCTGGTTATCGCGAGCGGTTCCTATAAGTCAATTCAATGTCAGGAGACGGCGCGCGCGATCAATTCCCAGATCGCGTCGGGCCGCTCGATCTGCGCGTTGTGCCCGGCGCCCTCGATTGCGATCGCGCCAGGATCGAGGCTCCGCGCGTCAGCGATCGGCACCATCGCGTCCTTCGCCCCGACCGCCAGCGTCACCGGCGCCTTGGCCGCGCGGTAGATCGCGGCGATATCGGGAATATCGCCGGCGCTCAAACGGCTATCGGCGGCGAGACGGAATTTGCCGTTTTCCTCGGCAATGCCCGACGCAGCGGCGGGCGAGGCGGGATCGACGAAACCGAACTGCCCCGAGACCTTGAGATAACGCTCGACCGCGTCCTCGCGCCTGTCGAACCAGCGCAGCGGCGCCGCCGCCAGCTGAGCCCGGCGCGCGCGCTCGTCCTCGCTCCAATTCACCTTGACGCCGAAAGCGACGACGTGCCGGACGCGAACCCCGAACCATCCGCCGGCCAGGGTCAGCGCCACCGCGCCGCCGAGCGAATGCCCGACCAAGAACGCCTCCTCGCCGGGCCCGATCAACTCGGCGATATCGGCGGCGTAGGTGCCATAGGCATACGGTGGTCGGTGCGGCGAGCGGCCATGGCCGCGCAGATCGGGCACGATGCAGCGCCCGGTCCAGCCGCGCACGATATCGGGCAACAGCGGATTCCAAACCTCGCCGTTGGCGCCCTGGCCATGAATCAGCACCAGGCAGGGCGCGCCGCTGCCAATTGTCGCGGCATACAGGCCATTACCCGAAATCATTGCGAATCGCTCCCGGTTTCTATCACACTATGCGGAGTAAATCGCCGAAGCCAAGCGTTGATCCTCGGAAACCGAACGGAGCTCATTAGCATGAGAATGACGCGGAACGCGCTATTCGCTCTCCTATTTGCGGGCCTGGCGGCAATGTCGGGCGCGGCCTTGGCGGCCGACGGCACTGTCGAAGGCCGCTGGCTGACCCAGGACCAGAAGGGCGTGATCGAGATCGGCCCCTGCGGCCAACTGGTGTGCGGCCGGCTGGTATGGATGAAGCCCGACCCGGTGAAGGACGCGGACGGCCTGCCGCATGATGGCTACAATCCCGATCCCGCGCAGCGTCAACGTCCGCTCTGCGGCTTGGCAATTTTATACAATTTCCAGCAAACAGATCCCGGCGACTGGCAGGGACTGATCTATAGCCCGGAAGACGGGCAGGTCTATCACGCCAATATGCATGTCGAGAACGGCGCGCTCAAATTACGCGGCTATCTCGGCATCCCCTTGTTGGGCCAGACGCAAACCTGGACCCGTCCGGACGCCTCGTTCGGAGCTTGCAAGACCACCTGATCCGGCTGGACAACGGGCGCGCCCGCGCCGCATCATATCGCCGATGAGCGAAACTCAGGGCCTGTTCGCGGCGCTGCGGCAATCCGCGGACGCCGACGCGGTCGCGGCGATCGAGCATCTGGTGCGCGACGGGCGGGACCTCGAATTGTGCCGCGTCAATGCGATCGATTTCGCGGCCAAGCACAATCTCGGCACCGACCAGACGATTGCCGCTTTCCTGCACGCGTCGCGACTCGGTATTTTCGAGATGCAGTGGAACGTGCTGTGTCCGGGCTGTGGCGGCGTGCTGGATTCCAATTCGACGCTGCGGACGGTGCAGGCGACCGAATATCATTGCCAATTATGCGCCGCCGGCTACGAGCCGACCTTGGACGAGATGGTCGAGGTCACCTTCACCGTGGCGCCGCGCGTCCGCAAGATCGGCGCGCACGATCCCGACAGCCTGTCCGAAGCCGAATATTATCGGCAATTATTTTGGGGCTCGTGGGCCGATCTTCCGGACAATCTCGAGGAAGCGCTGCGCCGCATCGAGATCGACACCATCGAACTGCCGCCGGGCGAGAAGGCGAACCTGTCGCTACAATTGCCCGAGAAATTTATCATCGTGTTCGAGCCGGTGAGCCACGCCGCCCAATTCATCGACGTCAAGGGCGAGCCGACCCGCGAGCGCCAGAACCTCTCGCTGGTGTTCAACAAGCTGAACATGCCGCATCAACTCTTGGAGATGCGGCCCGGCCCGTTCCGGCTGTCGTTGGAGAACAAAACCGACCGGCGGCTGTTGCCGGGCATCTGGGTCGCCGATGACGAGCTGCATCATCTCTTGGCGAAGCGGCGCCCGTTCCTGACCGCGAAACGGCTGCTGACCAACCAGACCTTCCGCGACCTTTATCGCACCGACGCGCTCGATGTCGATCAGAAGCTCAAGATCACCAACCTCACCTTCTTATTCACCGATCTCAAAGGCTCGACCGCGCTTTATGACCGGGTCGGCGATCTCGTCGCTTACGATCTGGTCCGCTCGCATTTCCAGCTCTTGCACGAGATCGTCGCGGCCGAAGAAGGCGCCGTGGTCAAGACCATCGGCGACGCGGTGATGGCGACATTCTCGACGCCCGAACACGCGGTTTCGGCGGCGCTGCGCATGCGGGACTCCATCGCCACGATCGGCCAGCCGGGGCAGGGGCAGGACATGCTCCTCAAGATCGGCATTCACGAGGGGCCGTGCCTCGCCGTGATGCTCAACGACCGCCAGGATTATTTCGGCCAGACCGTGAATATCGCCGCGCGGGTCCAGGGGCTGGCGGATTCCCGCGTCATCCTGGCGACCGGCGCGGTGATCGATCACCCCGAAACCGCGCGCATCCTCGAATCGAGCGGCGTCACGCCCAACTCATTGATCCACACGCCGCTGGCCGGCGTGACCGAGGCATTGAAGCTCTACGAACTACCCTAAGGCCGCGCCTCCAAGATGATATTGAACGGCGTCTCGGCGGCGCGGCGAAAGCGCGAGAAACCCGCCGAGGTGGCGACGTCGCGCAACCGCTTTTCACCCGCCTGCGCGCCCAGGGCGGGGCCGTTCCGCGCCAGCGACACCGGTACGCAAATCAGGGACGACGCGCCGTAATAGAGCCGGCCGATCGGATTGAGATTGTC
>JAATGI010000090.1 GCA_015654725.1 Rhodospirillales bacterium | reverse complement strand
GGCGGCAATGGGCCCAAACCGGGATGGGGAAAAAGAATGGGCTGGCGCGGGCCGCGGACGAGGCGCGCCGCTCGACGCGGCATGTTTGAACGAAACACCAAGAGGAGAACATCATGACATTGAGACTTGGCCAAATCGCGCCGGACTTCACCCAGGAATCGACCGACGGCCCTATCCATTTCCATGAATGGCTCGGCAATAGCTGGGGCGTGCTGTTTTCGCATCCCAAGGATTTCACGCCCGTCTGCACCACCGAGCTCGGCACCGTGGCGAAACTGAAGCCCGAATTCGACAAGCGCGGCGTCAAGGTGATCGGTCTCTCGGTCGATTCCGCCGGCGATCACACGAAATGGGCGAACGACATCAAGGAAACCCAGGGCGCCGCGCCGAATTTTCCGATTATCGCCGACGCCGATTTCACCGTCTCGAAGCTCTACGACATGCTGCCGGAATCGGTCTCGGGCGATCCGGCGAAACGCACGCCCGCCGACAATCTCACCGTGCGCAATGTCTTCATCATCGCCCCCGATAAGAAAATCCGCCTGATCCTGGTCTATCCGATGGCGACGGGGCGCAATTTCGACGAGATCCTGCGGGTGATCGATTCGATCCAGCTCGGCGACAAGCACAAGGTGGCGACGCCGGCCAATTGGAAGCAAGGCGGCGACGTGATCATCACGGGCGCCGTCAGCAACGAGGAAGCCCAGCAGAAATTCCCCGGCTTCAAGACGCTCAAGCCCTACCTGCGGACGACGGCGCAACCGCACTAATCATCTGTCGGGCATAAAAAAACGGCCGGCGAAAGCCGGCCGTTTCCTTTTCTCGTTGGGCGCGGTGCGTTATGGCACGCCGACGCCGATGCTGACACCAGGCAGGTTCACGCCCACGCCGATGCCCGGCCCGTACACCACGGGCGGCGGCGCATAGTAGGGGTAATAACCCCCGCCATAGACCACGGGCGGCGCGGCGTAATAGCCGCCACCGACCCAGCCATGGGCATAATGGTCATGACCGCGATGGTGCCAGTCCTCCGCGTTGGCGGCTCTGGCGCCGATGGTCGCCGTCGCCAGCAAGGCGGCAGCCGCCACGGCCATGATTGACGGTCGTTTCCAATTGCTCGGGAAGGTCATGTCAACCTCCTTTCTTCTGGTGAAATTCATGGTTCACGAAGGACTTCGTCGCATCAGCCCTGGTGACTGCGGGCGGATTTCTGACGCCCGAAGGTCTGGAACACGCGATCGGCGGTCTTTTTCTGTTGGTCCGGCATCGCGTCATAAAGCGTCTCGAAGGCCGAGGTCAGGTTCTTCAACCCGTCGACATGCGCCTCGGCGAATTCCTGATAGGTCTTGAGATCGTCCACCGCGGTCCGGTCTTGCGGCGCGGTATCGCGTTTGTCCGCGACCAATTTTTCCATGGCGGCGGCATTGTCGCGCATCGCCTGCGCCACCGCGTTCCATGCCTGCTCCTCTTCCGGCGTGATCTTGAGCCGGGTGTGAAGCTGGTCGATACGCTCCTCGACCGAGCCGGGCTTCATCGAGGTGGCCGCCTTGGCCACATTCGAAGGATGACCGGCGGGCGCGGCGGGCTGTGCCGACATGTCGGACGGCGTCGCCGCTTGTTGGGTGTTCGACGAATCCTCAGCCAGCTGAATCGGCTGAGCGAGCAATCGAATCGTCTGGGAGGTCGCGTCGTCGGCACGCGCCGATGGCGACACCAACATCATGGCGGCGCTCAACAAGGCGGCGCTCGCCACCATAAGCGCAGAGGGGGACTCGGAACGGCGGGCTTGGGCGAAACTGGGCATCGACTGTCCTCCTATAGAGTAAGGCGTTGTGCCAAAACCGTTGCACCAATGCGCCGGGCGTCGCCGCCGGATGGCGCGGACCTACAATCTGGCGATCGAAATGGGAGAAAGTGCGGCGAAAGCGGGGAATTGCTGCTCGCTTTTCGCCCCGAAATCGCCGCACAAGTTGCGATCGGTTAACTTAGCCGGTAATCGGCGCGATCCTCATAGATCGAACCCGCCTTGGTCTGATAACTCGCGATCAGGCTGAAGCGCTCGACGGAAAAGGGCGGGGCGCGGTAGAGCGCGTGCTCGCGCATGTAGCCCTCGAGCCGCCCCTCGGCGCCCTTGAGTCGCGCCAGGGTGACGTGCGGGGTGTATTTGCGGCCTTCGGGCTCTAGGCCCAAACGTACCAACGCGCTTTCGACCTTGTCGCGCAAATGGACCAATGCCTCGTTTTTCTCGACACCGACGAACAATTCGCGGCCGCTGAACGAGCCGATGCCGGCGAGCGAAACGGCAAAGCGCGGGGCCTTGAGGCGCGCCAGCGCCAGATCGACGTCGCTCGCCAAGCCTTCATCGACCTCGCCAATGAAGCGCAGCGTGACGTGATAATTGCCGGGATCGACCCAGCGCGCGCTCGGCAAGCCGACGCACAAGGTCGAAAGGCCGAGCTTGAGGTCGGGGGGCAGATCGATGCCGACAAAGAGGCGCAACATCGCTCATCGCTCCCCCGG
>JAATGI010000047.1 GCA_015654725.1 Rhodospirillales bacterium | reverse complement strand
GAGCCGCATCATCGATTCGTGCGCGGCGCTAGCCGGCGCCTGGCCGGGGTCATAGAGCGTCGTGAGCCCGCCCGCGGCGTCGCGCGCCACCGCGACGATGGGGTGGACCGCGAGCCGCAGCGTCAGCCCTTCGCCGGTGATCGCCGCGCTCAACGAATCCAAGAGGAACGGCATGTCGTCATTGACGAGCTCGATCACCGTGCGCGCCGGGCGCGGTCCCTCGGCGATGCGGAGATTGAGCCGGCCCGGCGGCCGCGCCTGTGCCTGCTGCCACAGCGACAGCGCGTCGGCGAAAAGCGCCTCGGGCGTGCGCGCCAGCACGTCGCCGGGCGCGACATGGGCATAGAATTGGCGCAGGAAACGTCCGGCCGCCGCCGACGGCGCCAACATGGCGGCGCTGGCGATGGCGAGAAGTTTTTGCTCTTCGGCGCGGCCCGGCATGGCGCTACTTTAGAGCGGCGGGCTTGCCGTCGCGCGGTAAAAGTTTTCAATTTCACGGCAAAGCGGCGATACTGAACAGGGGGCAAGGGGTCGGGCCATCGCGCCATGAGAAATTTTCGCTCCATCCGCCGCAAGCCGTCGGCGGCCGACGGCGATCTGGCGCTGTTCCTGTCGCGCTGGATCCGCGCGCCCTTGCGCATCGGCGCGCTGGCGCCGTCCTCGCCACGGCTCGGCCGCGAAATGGCGAAGGCCATCGACGTCACCCGCCCCGAGCCGGTGATCGAGCTGGGCGGCGGCACCGGCCGCATCACCCGCGCGCTGTTGGAGGCCGGGGTCGCGCCCGAGAAGCTGGTGGTGATCGAGAATGACGCCGAGCTCGCGAGCCTCTTGCGCGAGCGCTTTCCCGAATTGCGCGTCGTCAAGGGCGACGCCCGCGAACTCCTCGCCTTGTTGATGCCGCTCGGCGTCGTCGCGGCCTCGGCGGTGGTATCGGGCCTGCCGCTGTTGTCGATGCCGCACGAGACGCAGCGCCGCATCGTCGAGCAGGCCTTCGCGCTGATGGGCCGCGACGGCACCTTCGTGCAATTCACCTATGGCCCGATGTCGCCGGTCGGAGCCCGCGTGCGTGCCGGCCTCAAGGCCGAGGTGACGGGGCGCGTCTGGCGCAATTTCCCGCCCGCCTCGGTGTGGCGCTATCGGCGCCGCGAAAGCGTGGCATAAAGAGATTTGCATTCTCCTTTTGACATCGCGCTGCTGATCCTCGCGGGTCTTGCCGGCGGCGTGTTGAACGCGATCGCGGGCGGCGGCTCGTTTCTCACCTTCGCGGCGATGGTGTTCGTCGGCATTCCCTCGATCGTCGCCAACGCCACCAGCGCGGTGGCGCTGTTCCCCGGGGCGCTCGCCAGCGCCTGGGCCTATCGCAAGGATTTGCCGCAGGTGCCCGGCATCAGCCGCGCGGCGCTGATCGCGATCAGCTTCGCCGGCAGCGCCGTGGGCGCCGCGCTCTTGTTGCTGACGCCGCAGCGCCAGTTCGACGCCATCGTGCCCTGGCTCTTGTTGGGCGCGACGCTGGTGTTCGCCTTCGGGCCGAACGTGACGCCGTTCTTGCAGCGCTTCCTGCGTTTCGGCCCGGCGACGCTGATGAGCGTGCAGTTCGTGATCGCGATCTATGGCGGCTATTTCGGCGGCGCCATGGGCATTCTGATGCTGGCGTCGTTCAGCCTGTTCGGCATGACCAATTTCCATTCCATGAACGCGCTGAAGACGCTGCTGGCGGGCCTGCTCAACGCGCTCGCGGTGGCGATTTTCATCGTCGCCGGCAAGATCGCCTGGGGGCCGGGCGCGCTGATGATGGTGGCGGGCGTGGCCGGCGGCTGGCTCGGCGCCTGGGGTGCCAAGAAGATGAACCCCGTCACGCTGCGCTATGTCGTGATCGCGCTCGCCGCCGCCATCACGCTGGCGTTTTTCGTCAAGGCCTGAGCGCTATTTCTTGCCCTTGCCGGCGCGATGGGTTAGCGGGATCGCGGCCTGGGGCGAGAGCAGCCAGAAGGTGAAGCTTTCCTCTAAGTAAAGCTCGACCTTTTGCGCATCGTGGCCGAGATAGCCGATGGCGAAATCCTGGCCGACGGTGAGCTCGAAATCGCCGCCGCGCATCGAGGCCACCACCGCGCCCTCCAACCCCGGCGCCCAGACCAGCGGGCCGTCGACGATGTGGCGGACATGCTCCAGCACCGGATAGCCGCCGCTCGTGGTCTCGGTCAGGCCGGCATAGGCGCGCTCGCTCAAGGCGACGGCATAAGGGCCGCTGACGCCGCTGTCGCGCAGCTTGGTGACGGCGCCGGCGATCGCGGTGGGATAGGCGGTGAAATCGTCGTCGAACGCGATCGCGGCCGCGGCCTGCGCGGCGACGATGCCGGTAATGCCGCCGGCCGGGAAGCCGTGGAAAATGGCGCGGTCCTCGGCGATGGCGATGGCGCGGGCGGCGGCGATCACGGGGTCGCTGTCGGGGTCCTTGGCGCCGCGATCGATGGCGTCGAGCTCGGCGCGGCTCATCTGGAACGGCACCCGCAACTCGACCAGCGGCAGGACCTGG
>JAATGI010000286.1 GCA_015654725.1 Rhodospirillales bacterium | reverse complement strand
CCCCAGCCGAACTGGCCCAGAGCCGCCACGGCAATGGCGCCGAGAATCACCGCGGCGATGGCGGCATCGCCGCCGCCGAAGCGCCCGCCGCCGGACATCCGCAGCCATTCCCACGTCATCGCCGCCGCCGCGATCGCCACGGCGATGGACAACCAGGGCGCGCCGAACCAAACCGCGGCGAGCGCCAGCGGAATTAGAATCAGGGCGGATACGACGCGGAGCGCCAGCGTGTCGGCGCCGCGCCCGCCCGCTGCCTGGGTCAACGGGATTCGGCGCTGGCGCCGTAACGCCGCTCGCGGCCGTTATATTCGTCGAGTGCGCGCGCGAAATCGGCCTTGCCGAAATCGGGCCAATAGGTGGTGGTGAACACCAGCTCGGCATAGGCCGTCTGCCACAGCAGGAAATTGCTGATGCGCTGCTCGCCGCTGGTGCGGATGACGAGATCGGGATCGGGCAGATCGGCGGTCAGAAGCTGGGCGGCGAAAATATCTTCGTCGATATCCTCGGGCGCGAGGACGCCATCGACCGCCATTCGCGCCAGCCGCCGCGCCGCCGCGGCGATCTCGGCCCGGCCGCCATAGGAGACGGCGATGGTGAGATGCAGCCGTTCATTCTCGCCGGTCAGCCGCTCGGCATTTTCGATCAAGGTGACGATGTCGGGCCCCAGGCGCGCGCGCTCGCCGATGACGCGCAGGCGCACGCCCTGCGAATGCAGCTCCGCGATCTCCGCGCGCAGGTAATGCCGCAGCAGCGCCATGAGATCGTCGACCTCGACGGCCGGCCGTTTCCAATTCTCCGAGGAAAAGCCGTACAGCGTCAGATAGGAAACGCCGAGCTCGATCGCCGCCTCGACGGTGCGCCGCACCGCCTCGGCGCCGCGGCGATGGCCGGCGATACGCGGCAGGCCGCGCGCCTTCGCCCAACGACCGTTGCCGTCCATGATGACGGCGACATGATGCGGCGGAGAGCGGGAAAGAATCTGATCCATGCCGTCACACTTGCATGATTTCCTTGTCCTTTTGCACCAGCATAACGTCGATTTTATTCACTTCTTCGTCGGTCAGGGCTTGGATTTCCTTTTCCAGCCGGCGGTGCTGATCCTCGGTCACCTCGCCGGTTTTCTCCTTGCGCTTCAACAGGTCGAGGCCGTCGCGCCGGACGTTGCGCACCGAGACCCGCGCCTGCTCGGCGTATTTCGCCGTGATCTTGGTCAACTCCTTGCGGCGCTCCTCGCTCAAGGCCGGGATCGGCACGCGCAGGGTTTGACCGTCGGTCTGGGGATTGAGCCCCAGCCCGGCGTCGCGGATCGCCTTGTCGGCGGCCTTGACCACGCCCTTGTCCCAGATACTGACCACCAGGAGGCGCGGCTCCGGCGCGCTTACGGTGCCGACCTGGTTCAACGGCATGCTGCTGCCATAGGCCTCGACATGAATCGGATCGAGCATGTTGACCGAGGCGCGGCCGGTGCGCAGCCCGGCGAATTCCTTGCGCAGCACATCCTGCGCGCTGTCCATGCGGCGGCGCAGGTCGGCGACGATGGGGTCCTGGCTCACTGTCCCTGCCTCATTCCGTGATGATGGTGAAGCGGCCCCGCCCCCTCACGACATCGAGCAAGCCGCCGTCATTGTGAATTGAAAACACCAAAATCGGAATCCGATTTTCCCGCGCCAACGACACCGCCGCCGCGTCCATGACCTGGAGATCGCGCGACAGCACGTCGAGATAGGTGAGACGCTCGTGCCGCACGGCCGAGGGAACCAGCTCCGGATCGGCGCTATAGACGCCGTCGACCTTGGTCGCTTTCAGCAGCGCGTCGCATTCCATCTCGGAGGCGCGCAGCGCCGCCGCCGTGTCGGTGGTGAAGAAGGGATTGCCGGTGCCGGCGGCGAAAATCACCACCCGCCCCTTTTCCATATGCCGGATGGCGCGGCGGCGGATATAGGGCTCGCACACCGATTGCATGGTGATCGCGGACAAGACGCGGGTCACCACGCCGATCCGCTCGAGCGCGCCCTGCATGGCGAGCGAATTAATCACCGTCGCCAGCATGCCCATATAATCGGCCTGCGCGCGGTCCATGCCGGCGGCCGCGCCGGTAAGGCCGCGAAAGATATTGCCGCCGCCGATGACGACGCTGAGCTGAACGCCGGAGGCCTGGACGGTTTTGATCTCGGTGGCGATGCGGGCGACGATGTCGCCGTCAAGCCCGAAGCCGCGCCCGCCCATCAACGCCTCGCCGGACACCTTCAACAGCACACGGCGGTATCGGATTGCAGAGTCGGCCATGTCGTCTCGAAAAGAGGGCTCGCACCGGCACCGGGAACGCCGGGCGACGAATTATACGTCAGCCGACCCGGCGCGTCTCCCTCTTCGCCGAATCGGGGCGCCGCGCCGCTGATCCTCGCTCACACCCCCGACCCGGCGATGCCTTCGCCCAAGGCGAAGCGCGCGAAGGCCGCGACCTTGACCGGCGCGCCGAGCTCGGCCGCCGCCTGCTCCAGCACCTTGGTGATCTTGGTCTCGCCGTCGATGACGAAAATATGTTCGAGGAGCACGACCTCTTCGTAGAATTTCTTGAGCCGGCCCTCGACCATCTTGTCGAGGATCGCGTCCGCCTTGCCGCTGGCGCGCGCCTGCTCGCGCAGGACCTCGCGCTCGCGGTCGAGCGCCGCGGCTTCGACCGAGGCGATGTCGAGATAGCGCGGATTGGCGGCGGCGACATGAAGCGCGAGCTTCTTGCCCAACTCGGCGAGCTTGGCCGGATCGGCGGTCGATTCCAACGCCACCAGCACGCCGATCTTGCCGAGATTCGGCGCCAGCGCGTTGTGCGTGTACGACACCACCACGCCCGGCGAGACGGCAAGCCGCGCTACGCGCCGCAGCGACATGTTCTCGCCCACGGTGGCGATGAGCTGGGTCAATTCCTCGCCGACGCTGCGCCCGCCACCGGGATAGGGCGCGGCTTTCAAGGCCTCGATATCGGCGGCATCCAGGGCCAGATCGGTCACGGCGCGGACGAAGTTCTGGAACTTGTCGTTGCGCGCGACAAAATCGGTCTCGGCGTTGACCTCGACCAGCGTGCCCAAAGCGCCGCGCGTCGCCACGCCCACCAGGCCCTCGGACGCCGCCCGGCCCGCCTTCTTCGCCGCCGAGGACAGGCCCTTCTTGCGCAGCCAATCGACCGCGGTCTCGATATCGCCGCCGGTCTCGCCGAGCGCGCGCTTGCAATCCATCATGCCGGCGCCGGTTTTCTCACGCAGCTCCTTCACCAGCACGGCACTGACGTCAGCCATTCCTGCCTCGCGAAAAAAATTCGGTGTTATGCCTCGGCTTGCGCCGCCGGCGCCGGGCTTTCGGCGACCGCGACCGCCAGCGCCGGTTCACGGGGCGGCGCCGCCTGCGCGCCGATATCGACGCCTGACGCCGCCAACTCGGCCTGCAAGCCGTCGAGTACGGCGCCCGCGACCAGGTCGCAATAAAGATGGATGGCGCGCATGGCGTCGTCGTTGCCGGGGATCGGATAGAGGATGCCGTCCGGCGAGGAATTGCTGTCGAGCACGGCGACGACCGGGATTTTAAGCTTGTTCGCTTCCTGCACCGCGATCGCTTCCTTGTTGGTGTCGATCACGAACAGGATATCGGGAAGCCCGCCCATTTCCTTGATGCCGCCGAGCGCGCGCTCCAGCTTGTCGCGGTCGCGCGTCAGTTGCAGCATTTCGCGCTTGGTCAGGCCCGCGCCCGGCTCCGCGATGCGCTCGTCGAGCTCCTTCAGGCGCTTGATCGATTGCGAGATGGTCTTGAAGTTGGTCAACATGCCGCCGAGCCAGCGGTGATTGACGTAATATTGGCCGCAGCGCTTGGCGGTATCGGCGATCGCTTCCTGCGCCTGGCGCTTGGTGCCGACGAACAGCACGCGGCCGCCGCCGGCCGCGACGTCGCGCACCGCCGTCAGGGCGCGATGCAGCAGCGGCACCGTCTGTTCGAGATCGATGATGTGGATGCCGTTGCGGACGCCGAAGATGAACGTCCCCATTTCGGGATTCCAGCGCCGGGTATGGTGGCCGAAATGCACGCCCGCTTCCAACAGCTGGCGCATCGAGAATTCGGGAAGAGCCATGAATTTTCCTTTTCCGGTTAGGCCGCCGCGGGAGTTGATCGATTGCTCGACACCGGAGCGAGCGGTCCGACAAGACCGGTCGCGTCCCCGCGTGTGGGTTGTTAGAGGCCGATTAGATAGGCGAGCGGCGCGACTTTGGCAAGCGCGGCGTCAGCCGGCGGCCCGCTTGCCCGAGGCGAGATAGGCGCCGTGGAGAATTTCCGGGTTGCTCCGCAATTCATCCGCGGTGCCCGAAAACACCAGGTCGCCGCGCTCCATGACATAAGCGCGCTTCGCCAGACTGAGCGCCAAGGTGGTGAATTGCTCGATCAGCAAGATGCCGACGCCGCGGGCGGCGATCGCCTTGATGGTCTCGCCCAACCGCACGACGACCGCGGGCGCCAGGCCGAAGGACAATTCGTCGATCAGCAGATAGCGCGGCCGGCAGATCAGCGCCTGCGCCACCACCACCATCTGCTTTTGCCCGCCCGACAGATTCTGCGCGGCGAGTTGCAACCGCTCGCGGAGTTCGGGAAACACCGACAGAGCGGCTTCGACCTCGGCATCCGCGTCCTTCCGCGAATGCATGAGCGCGGCGGCCCGCAGATTGTCGAGCACCGAAATGCCGTTCAACACCGGATGGCCTTCGAGCACGATCGCGACGCCTTGCCGCCGCACCGCCTCGGGCGGCATTCCCAGCAACGGCACGTCGCCAAGCATGACGGTGCCGGATTTGGCGGGGAGGATGCCCGCCATGGTCGTCACCAGCGATGATTTTCCCGCGCCGTTGGCGCCCAAGAGCGCGGTGAGTTCGCCCGGATGCAGCTCCAGCGATACGCTATGCAGCACCTCGCGGCCGCCGCGATCCACAGACAGGTCCTTCACCACGAGCTTCGCGTCGGTCATGCGTCACATCGTCCCGAGATAGGCGCGGCGCACCACCGGATCGTCGAGCACCGAACGGGTCGGGCCGAACGCCAACAGCTTGCCGAAATCCAACACCATGGTCTCGATGCATACCGAGGCGATGAGATCGGCGTCATGATCGATCAGCACGAGCTGGGCGCCGAAGCGCTCGGGGATTTGCATCAGCAGCCGGCGCAGCCGGTCGGTCTCCGATTCGTTGAGGCCGGCGCCGGGTTCGTCGAGCAGGATCGCTTTCGGCCGGCCGATCAGGGTCTTGGCGATCTCGATCATGCGTCGCTCATAAAGATTGAGCTGGCGCCCCAGCACGTCGGCGCGGCCCGTCAACTCGACAAAACCGAGCGCGCGGGCGATCTCGTCGCGGGCGTCCTGGCGGCTCGCCGAAATATGGTCGGCGATGGCTTGGATATTTTCGCGCGCGGTTAGCTCGTCGACCACGAGTTCCTGTTGAAACGTGCGGCGCAAGCCCGCCGCCACCCGCCGCGTCGGCGACAGGCCGCGCAAGGCGATGTCGTTCAACGCGACGCTGCCCTTCACCGGCGTGACGAAACCGGACAGCACATTGAGCAAGGTGGTCTTGCCGGCGCCGTTGGGGCCGATCAAGCCGCAGATCGGCGCCGTGAACTCGCCTTCAAGCGCGTCCAAGGGACGGACGCCGCCAAATTGCACGGTGAGCGATTCGATCTTGATCATGACCCGCGCCGCGCCTGGAATTTCGCGTAAAGCCTCTCGGCCAAGGCGGTGAGCAAGCCGCCGATACCCACCGGGTCCCGCAACGCGAGCATCAACGCCGCGCCGAAGAAGACCAGGCCGACATAGGCGTTGACGTTGAAATCGATGAGCAGCGCCGGGATGAAACGGGTCAAGATGCCGCCCAAAAAGGCGCCGAGCCAGACATCGACGCCGCCCAGCAACGTACCGATGAAAATCACGATCGAATCGGTCGGCGCGAAATTGCCGGCATCGAGCTGGCCGAACAGGCCCGCCAGCAAAGCGCCCGCGACGCCGGCGAGAAAGCCCGAGAGCGCGAACGCCCATGCCTTGTAAAACACGACCCTTACGCCGCTCGCTTGGGCCATTTGCTCGTTTTTTCGGATCAACGCCCAGGCTCGTCCCGGCTTGGAGCGCCGATGGGCTTCGACGAGAATAATGCAGAGTATCGTCACGAAAGCGACGAACAGAAAATACGCGGTGTCGCTCGAGGCATAGATCGGCCGCGCCATCGGAACGCGGTCATTGCCGCTGGCGCCGACCTGTCCAAGAAACCCCGGACCGCCGACCGGAAAGCTCGTTACCGTGATCAAGGTCTGGAACGCGCCGGCGAGCATCAGCGTGACCAATGCCAAGTAAAGGCCGCGCATTCGCAACGCCGGAAGGCCCCAAATCATCCCGATGGCGGAAGCGCCGACGCCGCCCACGAGGATGGTGACGAAGAACGGCGGATGGACGAAATGATAGAAGCGAAGGGAGATCCAGGCGCCAACACCGACGAGCGCCCATTGGCACAACGAAACGAGGCCGAGCTGGCCGTACAGCAGGGCGCAACCCGTCAGGGCCAGGACGAAGCAATAGGCCTGGGTGAAATTGGACAGCCAATAGCCGCCGGCCACGAGAGCGATGAAACCGGATATGACCGCGATCACCGAGACGATGGCGACGTAGCGGAGCGTCGGCGTGATTTCCCCGGCGCGCCGCCGTACGATCGGCAGCGCTTCGGTCTTGCCGAGCTCGGTCATTCGCGCGAACCCACGCCCTGCCCCGCGCCGACGGCCATCATAAACAGCAGCGCGGCGACATAAGGTCCGGCGCTGCGAAAACTGGCGAAGTCGGGGAACGCGGTCAGCAAGGCTTCGACCATCCCGCAGACCATGCCGCCGACGAACGCGCCGACGAGCGAGGACAGGCGAGCAAAAATCGCCGCCGCGATCGCCGGAATCACGAGAAAGGTCAGCAGCGCGGGATCGAGCCGGTTGATGTTGGCGAGCAGAATGCCGGCGATGCCCGCGAACAGGCCGTTGATCAGCCAGGCGATGGAATCGGTCGTGGTCACGCGAACGCCGATCGCGGCGCTGATGTTGCGATCGCTTGCGAGCGCCCGCATGCCGAGCCCGATGCGGGTCCGGTTCAACATCAGGCCGACTCCGCCCGCCATCACCAGCGAGATGCCAAGCGAGACAATTCGGGACATCGTCATCCGGACGCCGAACAGCATCACGTAATCGAAATCCATCGGCAAGGTGATGCGCCGCGCGATGCCGATGCCCCAAACCCAAGCGATGCAGCCCAGGAGGAACAGCGCCAGGCCCAAGGTCGCGGCGGCGCGCACCACGCGATCGCGATGCGCCATGCGCGGCGCGACGATGCGGCCATAGGCATAAGCGATCCCGGTCGAGAGCGCGACGCCGATGATCCAGCCGAGGGGCTCCGGGACACCGAACTTGATCAACTGCCACGCGATGAAAGCGGCGACGCCGCCGAAGGCGCCGAAGGCGAAATTAAGCGTGCCCGAGGCGCGATAGAGAATCACCAAGCCGACACTGGACAAAGCATAAACCCCGCCCAGCCCGATTCCGGAAGCCACAAACGGTAAGAGATTCATGCCGGGTAAATCCGCTGGTCATCGGGTAATAAACAAGCCGGGCCGCGTTTTCAGGCGGCCCGGCTTGCGACGTCGATTGCTATTTCAAATTTTTGTATTCGTCGTTGAATTCCTTGTTGATCCCGAGCTTTTCCTCGATCGGAACGATCGACGTCGCATAATCGGGATCGGCGACAGGGAAGCAACCTTCCACGAACTGGAACTTGCCGTCATGGATCGTGACCGTGCGCGTGACGTGGTTGCCTTGATGCACGGTGGCTTCCGGTCCGCCCCAATACCACGGCGCGCACAGAATGTCGGTCGCGTAGGGCTGCATATTCTGGACCGCGGCCGTCACGGAATCGCGGTTG
>JAATGI010000486.1 GCA_015654725.1 Rhodospirillales bacterium | reverse complement strand
TGATCTGGCCGGACAGCACCGAATGGGCGCCGACATAAACCACCAGCGCCGTGCCGGCCGCGGTGAGGACGCCGACGGTGCCGGTGTAGAAGCTCTGCCAGCTATAGAGCCGCAGGCTGGCGCGTAGGCTGGCGCGGCTGGCCCCCATGAAGCGGCCATATTCCTCTTCTTCCTTGGTGAAGGCCTGGGTAAGCTTGACCGAGCTCATCGCCCATTGCACGAGCGTATAGACCAGGCTTTCGCGCTCGCGCACTTCGGTCGCGACCTCCGCGATCTTGCGGTTGAACAGCGCGATCATCACGAACAGGGCCGGCACGATCGCGAGCGACAACAGCGTCAGCGTGGGATCGAGCGGGAACAGAATCGCCAGCATGCCGCCGAGCAGGACGAACGCCGACAGGATCGGCAGCAGCCCGTTCATGATCATGGTCTGCACCGCGAAACTGTCGGCGGTGAGGCGGTACATCAGATCGCCGACCCGCTGCCGGCTGTGGAAGGCGAGCGACAGGCGCTGCAAATGCGCGTAGAGCGCGCCGCGCAGATCGGCGACCATGCGCTGCCCGATCGAAATCGCGGTGACGTTGTGCAGCAGCGCCAACAGTCCCGCGCCCGCCGTGATCGCGACCAGAGCGATGCACGCGACGGCAAGCAACGTGCTCGTCGTCAGATCGGCGAGCGGGGCCCAGCCGGCTGTCTTGCCGCCCAGCACGTCATCGATGACGATCTGCAACGGCCAAGGCTTCAACAGATCGAACCCGGCGATCAGGAAAATCTGCGCGAACGCCCACAGGAAGCGCCAGCGATAGGGCTTCAGATAAGGCAGGAATTTGAGGGCAACGTTTTGCATTGTTCGATTGCTTAGCGTTTGCATCCCCCTCCCCCCTTGAGGGGGAGGGGCAACAAGATCAAACGTGACCACCGGCACGCTCGATCGGTTTCAGATCGGCGTCATGCGCCACCGTTTCAACCGCGCCCTGCACATCGCGGCCGAGACGCTGCAAGCGCGCGCCGACAAAACCCGTAAAGCCGATTCCGAGCAACGCGACGATCGAAGCCAGGACCGGCGCGCCCAGGATCAGCGCGACGACAATCGCGGCGGCGCACACGCCCAATACCCAGCCGGAAAGGCGCGATGGACGCAGCACACAACGCAGGCGCAACAGCCGCTTGTCGCCGCCGTGATTTTCGGCAACGGCCAGGATGCGGGCGCGGGTCCAGCCCTCGCGCGCGATGTCCAAATCCCACGCCGTCCAACCGCCATCGGCGCCGACGACGTAGCCCCGCGGCGGCAGGAAACGCATCAGCCCGCCGAGCAGCACTTCTTTCTCCTGGCCGCATTCGCTCCAGAACGAGAGCGAGAAAGCGAGCCGCGCGGGCGATAGCGCCGCCCGCAACACCGGCGCCTCGATCGCCGCGTTCGGCCGCGAATCCTTGGTCTTGAAGCGCCATTTCAAGCGCTCGACGCCGCGCAAAATCGGCCCGAGATAAATCAGCGCCGCCACCAGCAGGCGCGCTTTAAGGCCGGTGAAGCGCTTGTCGATCGGCGCCTTCAAGGCGCCGTTGACGCACAGGCCCCAACTCGCCAGGAGCGGCAGCGCCAGCAATCCGTACCACGGGCCGGCGAAAATTCCGGCGACGATGGCGGCGAGCGCCAGCGGGATCGCCGCCAGGTTCCATTCGAAGCTCAGTGGCAGATAGGCGGCGAGCGGCGCCGGCGGCGAATAGAGCGTCTGAAACAGGCCGCGGCCGAACATGCCGGCATAGATGAAGGGCCGCCGCGACGGGAACATCACCGACGAAAGGTCGCCATAGATCCGGCCAGCCCATTTCGCCTGGCCGAGGAGATTGAAACGCGCCGGATGCTTCGCCAGCACCAGCGCCTCGGCCTTGCCGTAGCCCTTTTGCTGGCCGATATAGGCCCTCACCGTGTTGCGCCGGAAATGCCACACCATCGCCGCCGGGCTGTAGCCGATCTCGTAACCGGCATCCTGCAAGCGCCAACAAAAATCGACATCGTCGCCGGCGGCGCGATAAATCGGATCGAACCCGCCCAGTGCCAGCAACACATCGCGCCG
>JAATGI010000124.1 GCA_015654725.1 Rhodospirillales bacterium | reverse complement strand
TCGAGATTCATGTCGTCTCCGAGATCCTCTATCGCTCATCGGCGATGTGCACCGAGCCGCAGGGCCTCGTGCTGCCTTCCGATCCGGGCCGCATCAGCTTGGCGCGGCGCTTGCCCCGCGGCGTCATCGGCGTCATCTCGCCGTTCAACTTCCCGCTGATCTTGTCGAGCCGGGCGGTGGCGCCCGCGCTGGCGACCGGCAACGCGGTGGTCTTGAAGCCCGATCCGCGCACCCCGCTTACCGGCGGCTTCATCATCGCCAGGCTGTTCGAGGAAGCGGGCCTGCCCAAGGGCGTGCTGCAGGTTCTGCCGGGCGGCATCGAGGCGGGCGAGGCGATCTGCACCGATCCCGACATCGCCATGGTGTCGTTCACCGGATCGAGCGCGGCCGGCCGCCGCGTCGGCGAACTCGCCGGCAAGCATCTGAAGAAGGTTCAGCTCGAACTCGGCGGCAAGAATGGCGTCATCGTCCTGGCGGACGCCGATCTCGACGCGACCGCGTCGGCGATCGCCTTCGGCTCCTGGTTCCATTAGGGCCAGATCTGCATGACCACCGGCCGCGTTCTGGCGCAGGAAAAAATCGCCGCGGCGCTGACCGAAAAGCTGGTGAACAAGGCCATCCATATCCCGGTCGGCGATCCGCTGGGACAGGTGGCGCTCGGCCCGATCATCAGCAAGGCGCAGGTCGAACGCATCGACGGCATCGTCAAGGACAGCGTCAAGGCGGGTGCCACGCTGGCCGCGGGCGGCACCTTCGAGGGACCGTTCTACAGGCCGACGGTGCTGACCGGCGTTAAACCGGGCATGCGCGCCTTCGACGAAGAAGTATTCGGGCCGGTCACCGCGATCACCACCTTCAAGACCGACGACGAAGCCGTGGCGCTTGCCAATAACGGCGAATACGGCCTCTCGGCGGGCGTGTTTTCGGTCGATGTCGGGCATGCGCTGGCGGTGGGCAACAAGCTCAATACCGGGCTTTTGCACATCAACGACCATACCGTCGCCGACGAGCCGCATATCCCCTTCGGCGGCACCGGCGCTTCGGGCAACGGCACGAGGATCGGCGGCCCCGCCAATTGGGAGGAATTCACCCAGTGGCAATGGCTCACCATCAAGGAAAAGCCGAATCCCTATCCGTTCTGAGCGAGGAGAAGCGGGGGACGCGCGTGGTTCTCAGAGTTCTTCGCGAAGAAAGCGGTCAACCAGCCGGTTGGCCCGGTCGCGGTTCTGGAACATCTGCGCGATCTGGAAGTTGCGGCCGGCCGAGCCGAGATAGAAGCGCTCGTATTGCTAGTTGCGGCTGGCGAGCGCGCTGCCGGAAAAATCCCAGGCCAGGCGGTAGACGCGTGCCCGTTCCACGGCGCTGACTTTGCCGGCGCCGTAAAGATACTTGTCGATCAGCGGGCGCAGCGCCAGATCGGCGAATTGCGCCGCGCTCGGCGCCGTGAAGTGGTTGTGCGAACCGACCAGCCGGATGATCTCGTTGACGCGCGGGAACCAGATCGGCAGGAACGCGCGCAGCGCCGCGAGCGGGCGCTCGTCGGGGAACCAGACGCCGTTGCCGTATTCGAACGCGCCTTGTTCGGCCGAATGAACGGCCGCGCGGGCGAATTCGGCGTAGCACCAGATTTCGCCAAGCATGGCCCGGGTTTGCGGCTGATTGGCGTTGATCGCCTCGGCCATGCGGGTCGCCACGCCCCAGGCGAATTCCAGCTTGGTCTGCGCCCGGATCATGGTCTGTTGCATGATATTGGGCCACCAGCTGCGCGCCATCACCGAGTTATAGACCGCCAAGTTGGCGTCGATGAACACGCGCTCGCGCGGCACCTCGACATCGTCGAAGATGACGAAGGCGTCCTGCTCGTCGAACCGGCTCGACAGCGGGAAGTCGAATTTGTTGCCGACGCGCGAGAAATTGTCCCGGCAGAGGAATTTGAGGCCGGGCGTATCCATGCGGATGTTGAACGAAACGGCATGGGCATCGGTGCCGTCATTGAGTGGGATCGCCGGATAAACCGCGATCTCGTCGGCGAAGGGCGCGAGCGTCGCCAGCACGCGCGAGCCGCGCACCAAGATGCCGTGCGCGGTGTTCCCCACCTTATGCAGGGCGACGGTATCGCCGATCAGCGGAACGTCGCCATGACTCTTGTCGATGGTCGGCTGAACGATGGTATGGGTGAGGCTGATGTCGGCGCGGCGAAGATGCTTCTGATACTTGACCAGGTTCTCGGCGCCCTGTTCGTTGCCGTTGACCGCCCACTCGTCGGACCGCCCGGCGAAGCCGGCATAGGTAACATTCATATAGTCGGGCGTGCGGCCCATCAGCCCGGCCGAATATTCGCTGATCCGCTCCAGCCCCCGGTGCCGCTTTTCGAGATCGGCCTTGGAACGCGGGATCATGTGGCTGACATTGATCGGCTCGCCGGTTTCCGGATCGGGCATGAGGCAGGCATCGGCCGCTTGGTGCTGAAGATCGAAGACCTCGGCGAGCGCGTGCGCGGCGCCGGCGAAGGCGGGATGGCTGGTGACATCGGCCACCCTCTCCCCTTCGACCCAGATCTCGCGGCCGCCCTTCAGGCCCTCGAGGAATTCCGCGCCTGTGCGTGCCGTCATCGGCCGGCTCCTCGCGTCACGGTTTCTCGCGGTCCAGATAGGCCATGAAGGTGGCCTGAATGGTCTGCCCGCTTCCGCCCGTCGCGTGGGTGTGACGCGAGGGGCAGGAATCAAAATCGGGAAACATTTTGACCCATTCCTGATTGACGATCGCGCGCCCGCTCGCAGGATCGGGTATCCAGAAATCCATTTTCACCACATCCTCCGGCGCCGCGCCCGCGGCTGTCAGCATGGCCCGGACATGGGCAAAGATATGGACGCATTGTTCCTCGATACTCTCCGGCATTTTTCCCGTCGCGGGATCGCGGCCGACGATGACACTGGACACCAGCAGCGGCCCCAGCCGCGTCGCCGCCGGAATCGGGTTGCCATGCTTGAAGCCCTCGATATGAATGCTGTGCCGCTTGGCCATGGCGGCTATTTCTTGAGATCGGCGGGCAGGCGGTCGTCATTGCCGAGAGCGACGCGGCGCACCGCGTCGCTGTCGGTCGGCTGGTGCCCGACCGTGGCGCGGGGCGACGGCGACGCCACGACGCGATTGCCCAACCGGCCGAGGCCCGTCACCTCGACCTCGATCAGATCGCCGACTTCCATCGGCCGCGAGTTGGCCGGCGTGCCGGTCATGATCACGTCGCCAGGAACCAGGGTGATGTGCCGCGCCAGGTCGGCGACGATATAGTCGATGCCGAACAGCATGTCGCTGACCGCGCCTTCCTGCACCAGCCGGCCGTTGCGATAGGTGCGCAAGCTCGATTTGCGGATATCGATGCCCGAGACGATGCCCGGTCCGACCGGGCAGAAGCCGTCGCCGCCCTTGACCCGCAGCATCGAGCCCGCATCGGTGTCGCGCATGTCCTGGAGCCCAACATCGTTACCCGCCGCGAAGCCGCGCAAATGATCCCAGACCTGGTCGGGCGTGATGTTGCGCGTGACCTTGCCGATGATCGCGGCGACCTCGCCCTCGTAATTGAGGTACTGGTAGCCTTCGGGCCGCACCAGCTCGCCGTTATGCGCATTGATGGCGGTCACGGGCTTTTGGAAATAAGTCGGCGTCACCGGCGGCTTGTTGGCGCCGGTGAATTCATAGAGGCGCGACTGATAATTCAAGTGGATGCAGAGAATCTTGGTCGGGTTGCAGGGTGGTAGATAACGTACGTCGCGCTCGGCCACGAGGCGGCCGTCATTGAGCCGCAACTCGCCATTGTCATAAGTTGCCCAATAGGCGCTGCCGCCGTAGATGACATGGCGCAATTCAGTGCGCGGACCGTCCAGGACGCTCACCGGCTCCTCCCATCGAATTGTTTTCCGAAACAAATCATGGCCCTATAGTGAGGGTCAATGATAATTGATGCGACGAATCTCTTGGGAGGAGGGTCGTCATGCTGGAACGACGAATTGTCGACGATATCGCGCAACGTCTCGATGTCGCCGAAAAGACGCGGCAAAGAATTCGGCCGCCGAGCGCGCAATATCCCGAGATGACCGTCGCCGACGCCTATGCCGTGCAACGCGCCTGGGTCGCGCTGAAGCTCGCATCGGGGCGTACGCTCAAAGGGCACAAGATCGGCCTGACGTCGCGGGCGATGCAGAGCATCGCCAACATCAACGAGCCGGATTATGGCGCGCTCCTGGACGATATGTTCTTCGCCGATGGCGGCGAGATCCCGGTCGGGCGCTTCATCGAGCCGCGGCTTGAGGTCGAGCTGGCCTTCATCATGGGACGCCGCCTCGCCGGGCCGAACTGCACCATTTTCGACGTGCTCGCCGCCGCCGACTATGTCGTGCCGACGGTGGAGATCGTCGATCTCAGGACCATGAATGTCGATCCCGAGACCAAAAAGAACCGCACCGTGATCGACAATATCGCCGACAATGCCGCCAACGCCGCGCTGGTCATGGGCGGCCGGCCGGTCAAGCCCGACGCGATCGACATGCGTTGGGTCGCCGCGCTGTGCTATCGCAACGGCGTGATCGAGGAATCGGGGGTCGCGGCGGCGGTACTCAATCATCCGGCGAACGGCGTCGCCTGGCTCGCCAACAAGCTGGCGCCGTTCGAGGTGGCGCTCGAACCGGGACAGGTCGTGCTCGCCGGCTCGTTCACCCGCGTCGTGCCGGCGCGGGCGGGCGATTATTTCCACATCGATTATGGGCCGCTCGGCGCGATTTCCTGCCGCTTTGTGTGAGAACGCCATGGATTTAATGACCAACGGCTTCAAGCGCGCGTTGCGCGCGGGCGAGAAACAAGCGGGCCTGTGGCTCTCGCTCACCAGCGGCTATACCGCCGAACTGTGCGCCGGCGCCGGTTTCGATTGGTTCTTGATCGATGGCGAGCACGCGCCGAATACGGTTCAAACCATCCTCCATCAGATTCAGACCATCGC
>JAATGI010000413.1 GCA_015654725.1 Rhodospirillales bacterium | reverse complement strand
CTATCGGCCCGGGCCGCGGTCAGCGGCACGGCCAGGAACGTGGCGCCCATCAGCGCCGCGATCGCGACCGAGCGCGCCAACGGCGCGGACATGGCGAACGGGTGGGAGAGAGATGACATGGGGGTGCCCTTTTCTGAAGTTCGGCGGTGGGTGGTGATTTCGCCGCCTTGCCGCCCATCAGCGACAAGCCGGATAGACCGCAACCCTAAACCCGCCAACCCACCCCGTCAGGCCTCGGAAAATACTCACGCCAGACAAGGGAGAAGATCACCGACGCGGTGAATAAAGTCTGAGCTTGGCTTACCGGCAAGCCGCCCACCGGCCTAGCCGCATCCCAATAGACGCGCTTCACCAAGATAACTCGGCATCGCCGTCTTCCCGCCACAAACGCTTCCCACCTGATGACTGCCGCGGCAGCACGCCGCGACGTAGTTTCGTCAGGATGATAGGAGGTCGCAAATGATTGCCACGATGCGACACGTCGGTCTTGCCGCATTGCTTGCCGGCTTCATCGCGGGCCCCGCAGTTATTAGTGTAGCGGGCGTCGACGAATCCGATTTCAACGCCGTACCGGATGAGGCGGCCGGATCGACCGCTCATGCCGGTTCCACCCGTTCGCCCTCGGGTTTGGACGTCGATGACGGTTCGGAAATGGCGCACAGCTCGGCCGAACTGCCAGACAACGAAGCGGGCACACCGGCCAACAATGGTCCCGCCGACCAAGGCACGCTTCGGGGCTTCTTGGAATATCTCTCGCGCTGAGTCGGATGCGCCCAGGCCGAGGCCATGGCGCAATCGGCTGGGTCACAATCGGTGCCCGGGGAATCCTAGTATAGGTGCCCGTCAGGCCGGCAAAGTTTTTTGCCGAGCCCGATCTACGCGCGAAACACCAACTCGAGGGTGTTGAAGTCGACCCCAGGGACGGCGACAGGAACGTTGCTGTATTTTCCGCCCCGCGCCGGATCGCCCCGCGCTCCGAGAGACTCGAACCACGAGCTGGGCATGCTAATGCCTCTGAGCCGCAAGTCGTGGCGCGGATATTCCGCGATTATATGATCGATGAACTCTCTCACTTCAGTGGTCGACCAATCGGCGATGTTGGCGCGGAGCGTCATCTCGCTATCGGCATTCTTGACCGTGTCGAGAAGTGCATCGGCAGCGGCAATCGGATTAACGGCCATGATCCCTCCAGGGAACCCGAGACCGGGTCAAATATAGCGCGTCGTCAGGAACCAACCTCTGTGGGTGTTCCTTAGCGGCGATGATTGTCGCCCGACGCGCGCCGGCTTTCCGACGCGGTCGTGGCGATTGCACCGCCGTTCATTGCTGCTGGTTGAGCTTCACGGTCTCCGCGCGCTCGGTTTTTTCAATATCGGCCTCCGAGCCGTTGGCGATGTCACTTGGCGCCCGGGCCTCGCCGACCACCGGATGGCTCATCCGGTTGGCATCTTCCTGCGCCGCGTCCTGGCGCGAATAGACGCCGCCGCCTGGGGCCACGTCCATGTCCGAAGCCTTGCCCTGGGCGAAGGCCGGCGTGACTAAGGCGATCCCGCCGATGAGCGCGAGAGCGCCGAAAAAATGTGTAATCGTCATGTGAAGTCTCCCGCTGGTTGGTATGTGAGGCCCGGTTCCGTACAAACGCGCCGTGACTGAGGTTGGGCGAGGCGCTGACTCGGGATGAGCCATCTCGGATCTCTGTTCCAGGCGAATTTATGGAGATCGCATCAAGGGCGGTAGGATCGGAATGTACTCACGGAGTTTTCGGAACCAGCGGCCGTTTCACACCGTCTCCAGCCGCCGGCGCCTCGAACCGATCGGAATTACCGCCGCTTCCCATGCGGCACGGGCGACGCCGCCGATCGGAGTGCCTACTTGATTTCCTTGCCGTTATCCGCCGGCGCCTGACGGGCCGGAGCGGCACGTGGGGCCTCGGCTTGTTGTACGACCGGACGTGCGGTCGCCGCGTGCGCCGGTCTGGCCTGAGCCGAACGCGCGGCTGCAGGAGCGGCCGGACGTGCCGCCTGGCGTTGGATCAGTGGCTGATGGGCCGGGGTAACGTGCTGGGCCGCCGTTACCGGTGCGGCTCTCGGTGCAGCTCTTGGTGCGGCCGGACGCACAGCCGCGGCGCGCGCCGGTGCTGCTCGAGCCGGGTGCGGCGCGACGAGCGCCGTCGGATGTCCGACTGGACGCGGAGCAACGGCATTCTCGGTCGCATGGCCGGCGGCGCCGGCGGGCTGCGCATGGACGACACCCGCGCCCTCGAATTGGCCGGGACGGGAGCTGGCGGCGATCGCGGGCTGACCTTTATTGCGGCTCGCGGCAAGCGCCGGATTCGTAGCGGCCGCGGCGAAGTGCTTGGATTGCTCAGCGGTCGCCGGGACATGCTTGCTATTTTGAGCGGCGCGTTCTTGGGCGGTAGGCTCGCTCTTGAGTCCGCCGGCGCCCCCGACATAGCTCACTTTCGAGTTGTTGGTGCCGGTCACTTTCTGGTCGTAATCGTGGGCGACATGGACCGCCCCGAAATTATTGACGGTCCGGTTATAGACGAAGCCGCCGTTTTCCCAGCGGCCGCCTTCGTAGCCGCTGCCGCCATAGCCGTAGCCGTAATCGACGCCGCCATAGTAGCCGACTTGCGCGCCCCAATAGCCGTCATAGAAAACATAGCCGCCGTTGCTCCAACCCCAATAAGGCGGAGTCCACAGCACATCGACCGCAGGCGGGAGAACCCAGGTGCCGGGCACCCAATAGTAGCCTGCCTGCTGGGCCCAAGCCCAATAACCCGGAGTCCAGATGTATCCGGCCTCGGGCATCGGCGGCTGCGCGTAGACCGGTAGGATCGGCGGCGCTATCTGGACGGAGATTCCAACCGCGACCTGTGCTGCCGCGGGGGTCAGCGCCGCCGCGATCAGGGGGCTTGCCAGCATCGTCGAGGCAAGGAGAAGGCTTTTGAGAGTGAGGTGTTTGGAGATGGTCATGTTGCGCTCGCTGGGACCGGAAGGGTTCGAGATCCGCATCCGTCCGCGTCTCCGGTGCTGCGTCTCGTAGGTTTTGAGGCGGTCCGATCGAGGACTCGTTAGCCGGCACCGTAACTGGCCGAAGATCGCCGGCGGCAGACTCGGAAACTACTCAGAGATGATCGCGCGCGGCTCACTTTTCGCGGCTGTTGGCGACCAGCCTGGCGAGAAAAAGCGACGCCATCGCCGGACCTCGGGCATTGTTGCTCGCCAGAGCAACGCGCCAGGTCAAGGAACATGAGTTTGAGTCTTAAGATGCTACCGGGTGGCGCGGCCATTTATGGCGGCGATCATGCTCCGGTCCGCGTTTTCCGTTTTCGGCGGCCCTTGGACGCCGGGGCATCCTTTACCGATCGATTACGCCAAAGCCCTTCGAACTCATTACTCGGTCGTCCAAAACGCCCTCGGCGGCCAGCCCACGCTTTAACAATTCTCGAACGGTTGCGGCGCGGCTTGGCATCCGCCATTTGAACCGGAAGTCGTCAATGACTTCCAACTCGTCGGGGGCAAGCATGATCTGCAGCCTCTCGCCGCGGGCCAACTCCTTGCCGTTTTTCGATGTTTCGCTCATCCCGGCCTCCGCGCGAGTATCCTACTCATTCTGGTAGAATTTGCGCAATTAGTTCATTTGTCAACCGAGGCCAAATATACCTTGGATGGGTAATGTGCTTTTGGACCTTAATGGATGAAATCCTGCAACGGCTAAAATAACTCACTTTTGTAATATAAATCAATGAGTTACATCTTGAACATCCGGCCGGATGGGTTGATAATCGCATGGCCGTTTTGCATTCGCCGAGGGGCGTTCGGGGATACGCCTCCGGATAGTGATCACTTTAGAGAAATGTATGCCAGAAAGCCGTCCGCATAAGGCCAAAGCGGCGCGGTCGCGATCGAGCCGGAAATCTCCGACGGTGCGCGGCTCGTCTCGCCGCCCCGTGGAATTTCCGGTTGTCGGAATAGGCGCCTCCGCGGGCGGCCTTGACGCCTGCCGGAAGCTCGTCGCCGCGATGCCTGCCAACAGCGGCATGGCCGTCGTCCTGGTTCAGCATCTCGATCCGACGCACGAAAGCATGATGGTTGATCTGCTGTCCGGTCACACTTCGATGTCCGTGCTGCAGGCAACCGAAGGAATGGCGATCGAGCGCGACCACCTCTATGTCATTCCACCGGGAACCTACCTCTCCGTCGGCAATGGCGCCCTACACGTCTCGCAACCGCAGGCGCGTCACGGCATGCGTCTGCCGTTCGATTTCTTATTGCGCTCGCTGGCCACGGAATGCGGCGCGCGCGCCGTCGGCGTGATCCTGTCGGGAACGGGAGCCGACGGCAGCCTCGGGCTGAAGGCGGTAAAGGAAAAAGGCGGGCTCGTCATCGCGCAGGATCCCGACGAGGCCGGCTATGATGGCATGCCGCGCAGCGCGATCGCGACGAATGCGGTGGATCGGGTGCTGCCGGTGGCGAAGATTCCCCAAGCACTTGTCAAATTCGCCCGGCGAGTCGGCCTCGACCGCGACCAAAACGGTTCGGGCGCGCGAGATAAAGCCGCGAATTGGTTGCCCGAAATCATCGAACTTCTGCGCACCAAGACCGCCCATGATTTCACGCTTTACAAATCGGGTACGCTGGGGCGCCGGATCGAGCGGCGCGCGGGCATGGCGGCGATCGGGACCGATGACATGGATCGGTATCTCGAGATTCTGCGCGGTGATGCGGGCGAGCTCGACCTTCTAGCCAAGGACTTGCTCATCAACGTCACCAGCTTCTTCCGCAATCCGAAGGTATTTGACTTTCTGGCGCAGAAAATCGTGCCCGACTTGATCCGCAACCAGTCGCCCGATCGCCCGATCCGCATTTGGATCGCCGGCTGTAGCACCGGCGAGGAGACCTATT
>JAATGI010000311.1 GCA_015654725.1 Rhodospirillales bacterium | reverse complement strand
CGCGCTTCCTCGCCGAGGGCGGCGGGCCGGTGATCGATGACGGCGTGATCGACGCGTTGCGCTCCTTGGGCGGTGGCGACGAATTCTTGATGGAGGTCGTCACCGCCTTTCGCACCGACGCGCGGCGCCTGTTCGAGCCGCTGCGCCAAGCCGTGGCGGATGGCGATCTGCGCGCTTTCCGCGACCTGACCCATTCCTTGAAAAGCGGCGGCGCCAATCTCGGCGCGGTGCGCTTCTGCCAGACCATCACCGCCTTGAAGGACGTGACCGCCCGCGAACTCGCGCAAAACGGGCCCGCTTATCTGGACAAGCTCTACGGCGAATTCGTCAAGCTCGAGGCGGCGTTCGACCGGCTGGAGCGATAGCCCAGCGCCAAACTTCGGCGCCGCGCCACGGTTGTCACCGCGCGCGGTTCGGTTCTAAGCTAGTGTTTTCGAGCAAGGCATCGGCGATCACCAAGGCCGGCCAGCGAAAAAACCGGGAGGAAACAATGAAGAGAATCCTTGCGGCGATGACGGCGCTCGGCGCGGTCGCGATCGGAAGCCAAGCCGCGCTGGCCGGGGACATGACCGGCGTCACCGCGACCGAAATCAAGTTCGGCCAGACCCTGCCTTATAGCGGGCCGGCCTCGATCTATGGCGCGGTCGGCAAGGCCGAGGACGCCTATTTCCGCATGATCAACGAGCAGGGCGGCATCAACGTCCGCAAGCTCGTGTTCCTCAGCCTCGATGACGGCTATCTGCCGCCGAAGGCGGTCGAGCAGACCCGCAAGCTGGTCGAGGAGGACCAGGTCGCGTTCATCTTCGGCTCGCTCGGCACGCCGGGCAACGCCGCCATCCGCGCCTATCTGAACGACAACAAGGTGCCGCAGCTCCTGATCGGCAGCGGCGCCGATCAGTTCATCGATCCGGAACATTTCCCTTGGACCGTTCCGTTCAACCCGAGCTACCGCAACGAAGGCCGGATCTACGCCAAATATATTCTCGACCAAAAGCCCGGGGCGAAGGTCGCGGTGCTTTATCAGCATGACGATCTCGGCCGTGACTATTTGAAGGGCTTCCATGACGTGTTCGGCGACCGCTACGCCCAGATCGTCGTCAAGGAAGAGAGCTACGAGGTCGCCGATCCGACCGTCGACAGCCAGATCGTGTCGTTGCAGCAATCGGGCGCCGACGTGCTGGTGATGATCACGCTGCCGAAGCAAACGGCCCAGGCGTTCGCCAAGGCATGGGGTCTGGGCTGGCGGCCGCTGCGCATCGTCGACGTCAACGCCGCCTTCCTCTTGACTCAGCAGCCCGGCATGATGGCGATCGCGGCCGACGCGATCAGCGCCACGCCCTATAACGACATCACCAATCCGGCGGAGGCGTCGCAGCCCGGCGTGGCCGCTTTCTTCCAGTTCGTGGACAAATATCTCGACCCGAAGGAAAAGGGCGACGCGCTCGCTTATTACGGCTATGGCGTGGCCCAGACCCTGGCGCAGATCCTGAAGCAATGCGGCGACGACCTGTCGCGCGACAACATTCTGAAACAGGCGACGAATTTGCGCGACTTCCACGCTGGTAATTTGAGGCCGGGCATCGCCATCAATTCGAGCCCGACCGACTATCACCTGATTCACCAGATGCAAATTCTGCGCTTCAACGGCACGACCAGCGAGCCGGTCGGCGGCATCATTTCCGCCGATTGACGGCGGCTAGGCCGTCGTCGTCGGTCATCGATCAGGAGGAAAGAATGCAGCGACAAACGCCGCCCTACCGCGCCGATCATGTCGGCAGCCTGTTGCGGCCGCCCGCCTTGAAGGCCGCGCGCGAGCAACGCGCCAAGGGCGCCATCACCGCGGCGCAACTGAAGGAGGTCGAGGACCGCGAGATCGCGCGCGTGGTCAAGAAACAGGAAGAGCTGGGCCTGCGCCTTGTCACCGACGGCGAGTTCCGCCGCTCCTGGTGGCATCTCGATTTTCTCTGGGGCCTGGGCGCCGAGCGTTACATCATGGATCAGGGCGTCCAATTCGCCGGCGTGACGACGCGGCCCGAGGCGGCGCGCTTCGCCAACAAAATCGACTATGCCGGCCCGCACCCGATGGTCGAGCATTTCAAGTTCCTCGCCGCCCACACCAAGGCGACGCCGAAAATGACGATTCCCGCGCCCTCGGCCGCCTATGGCCGGCCCGGGCGCAAGCAGGTGGGAATCGGCGTCTATCCCGATCTCGATCTCTTCTTCGCCGATCTCGGCCGCGCCTATAACAAGGCGATCCGCGAATTCGCCGCCGCCGGTTGCCGCTATCTGCAATTGGACGAGGTCATGCTGGCGATGTTGTGCGATCCCGCCTATCGCAGGCAAATGGCCGATCGCGGCGACGATCCGGAGAAGCTCGCGACCACCTACGCCGATCTCATCAACACCGCGATCGCGGGCCTGCCCGCCGACATGGTCGTGACCATGCATCTCTGCCGCGGCAATTACCGCTCCACCTTCATGGGCGCGGGCGCTTATGACACGGTCGAGGACGTGCTGTTCGACCGCATCAAAATCAATGGCTATTTCATGGAGTATGACACCGCGCGCGCCGGCGGCTTCGAGCCGCTCAGGAAACTGCCCAAGGGCAAGCTCGCGGTGCTGGGCCTCGTCACCACCAAGAGCGGCACGCTCGAAACCAAGGACACGATCAAGCGCCGGATCGACGAGGCGGCGAAATTCACGTCGCTCGATCAATTATGCCTCAGCGGCCAATGCGGCTTCGCCTCGACCGAGGAAGGCAACACCCTCACCGAGGACGAGCAATGGGCCAAGCTCGGCTTTATCGTCGAGACGGCGGCGGACGTGTGGGGGTAGGCCCTACTTCGTCGTCGCCATATCCTTCATGACGACGTTGCGCACGGTGAGGAACGGCATGCGGTGCTCGATTGGCTGGTATTGCACGCCGGGCCGCATGGCGAACACCGACATGCCGTCCCACAGCGTGATCGAGGCGTACTGGTCGTAGAGGAACTGGTTCATCGCCTTGATGTCGTCGGCGCGCTTGGCGTCGTCGAGTTCGGCTTGCGCCTCGGTGAGGCCCTTCCCGATCTCGGGATAGTCGTACAGCACATAGGGCGATTTTGGATAGAAGGACAGCGTCAGCGCCTCGAGCGAGGGCAAGCCGGAATTGGCGATCGGCATGCCCGAGACGGCGACGAACGGAATCGTCGGATCCTTCTGCACCTGGCTGAGGAAGCCGAATCCCTTCGGCCCTTCGAGTTCCTGCACGTCGCACTCGATGCCCACCGCCTTCAGATACAGCACCACCGCCTCGGCGGTCTGGCTGAAGCCGTAGAAAAAGCCGCCGGTGTAATAGAGCGGCATTTTGAAGCCGTTGGGAAAGCCTGCCTCGGCCAAGAGCTTTTTCGCCAGCGCCGGGTCGTAAGTATAGTTCTTGAGGGTCGGATCGAAACCGGCCTCGCCCGACGCCAATCGCGGATAGCGCTGGGGCACGCCGCCGAACAGGCCCTTGATGATGGCGTCGGCGTCGATGGCATGGGCGACCGCCTGGCGCACGCGCAGATCGTGCCAGGGCGCGGTCTTGTTCAGCATGTCGAATTCGATGCTGACGGTCGGGTTGGCCGGCAGCTTGACGATGCCGAAGCCGTCCGCCGCCAATTTCGCCACCTCGGGGAAGGGCGCGTCCATGATTATGTCGGCCTCGCCCGCGCGCAACTTGGCGACGCGGGTTTCGTTGTCCTTCACGAACACGAAGCGGACCTTCTTGATCGCGGGCGGCTTGCCGTAATAGCCGTCGAAGGCTTCGAGATCGATATATTCGCCGCGTTTGTAATCAACGAATTTATAGGGGCCGATGCCGACCGGATGCTCGACGAAATCCTTCTCGCCGACGCGGTCGTGATAGGCCTTCGAGGCGGGGAACAGATCGAAGCCGTCGAAAAACGTCACGTCGGGCTGCTTGAAGGTCATATGGACGGTGTAGCGGTCCACCGCCTCGATCTTGTCGACGTATTTGGCATGGCGCATGAACGGCCGCGTCTTTTCCACCATGCGGTTGAAGCCGAACACGACATCGTCGGCCACCAATTCGTCGCCGGACTGGAACTTGACGCCGGGCTTGATATGCAAGGTGAGCGACAGCTCGTCCGGGCTGCGTTCCCAGCTCGCCACCGTATGCCGGATCGAGCCGTCATCGGCATAGTCCCACAACTCTTCGGCGACATTGCGCATGACGACATAATTGATCGGCGGAAAGATTCCGGCGGTGATGTCGATCGAATCCGGCTCGGCGCTGGTGGCGACGGTGAAGGGCCGGTCCCCCTGCGCCCGCGACGGGGCGGCGGCGAAGCACGCGGCGAGGCACAGCGCCAGCCCGGCGGCCAAGGAACGCACGATCATGATTTCCTCCCAGCGTTTTTTCCGACGCGACTTTACGCGAATCCGTCTCACTCACGGTATTAGCTAGCATACTCACTTTAGAAGAATCCCAAGATTGCGGCGCTTGCCCCCTCGTTTGCCTGCGAACACGCCCTGGCGTTCCGTCCCGCGTCATCCAGGGTTGTATAGTCGCGGCATGGCAAGCTTCGGCGACGCGCTTCAAGGAATCATGGGATTTTTTAGCGCGTTGGGGCCGGCCGGGATTCTATTCTGGGCCGCGCTCGCCATCGCCTTGGTCTGGATGATCGGCCGTTCCGCGACGCCGTGACCGCGATCGCGTGTAATCCCGCTCACTTCCCGATGCAGAATTCGCGGAAGATCAGATCGAGCATGTCCTCGACATCGGTGCGGCCGGCGATGCGCCCCAAGGCGCGGGCGGCTTGGCGCAAATCCTCGGCGGCGAGTTCGGCGAGACGCGCCTCTTGAAATCGCGCCAGCGCCTCGGCGCATTGTTTCAGCGCCTCGCGATGCCGCGCGCGGGTGATCAGCGGCGCGCCGGAGGTATCGACGCGCTTCGCCACCTCTTCGGTCAGGCGCGCGAGCAATTCGCTCATGCCTTCGCCGGTCGCGACGGAAAGACGTAGCGCGTCCGGCATTGCCGCCTCGGGCGCCAGATCGATCTTGTTGAGGATCACCAGCGCGTTTTCGTCGATGAGGTTCGCAAAGTCCTCATGCTTCGTCTCGAAGGACGGGCGCGTGGCATCGAGAATCACCAGGCGCAGATCGGCGGCCTCGGCGCGGGCGAGCGCGCGCCGCACGCCCTCCTGCTCGATCGTGTCGGCGGAGTCACGCAAGCCGGCGGTGTCGGCGAGCACCACCGGATAGCCGCCGAGATCGAGCCGCGCCTCGATCACGTCGCGGGTGGTGCCGGCGATCGCCGAGGTGATGGCGATGTCGCGCCGGGCGAGCGCGTTCATCAGGCTCGATTTGCCGGCATTGGGCGGGCCCAGGATCGCGACCGAGACGCCGTCGCGCAGCCGCTCGCCGCGCGCGTCGGCGAGGTGCGCTTCGATTTCGGCCCCGAGTGCTTCGACCTCGCCCCTGATCGCGGCCCAGAGATCGGGCGGCAGGCCCTCCTCGGGAAAATCGATCTCGGCTTCGAGCCGCGCGAGGGCGCGCATCAATCGCTCGCGCCACGCCTCGTAAAGCCGGCCCAGCGCGCCATCGAGCTGGCGCAGCGCCTGGCGGCGTTGCGCCGCGGTTTCGGCCTCGACCAGGTCGGCGACCGCCTCGGCCTCGGTCAAATCGAGCTTGCCGTTCTCGAAGGCGCGGCGAGT
This sequence comes from Rhodospirillales bacterium, assembly GCA_015654725.1. GTDB lineage: Bacteria > Pseudomonadota > Alphaproteobacteria > ATCC43930 > CGMCC-115725 > JAATGI01. Next base: position 197 of record JAATGI010000311.1, on the reverse strand, counting down.
GAATTCGCCCGGCTCGGCGAGGCGCAGGCCGGGGCGCCGGCCCAGCAGCTCCAACAGCGCCGCCACCACCGCGCGGCTGCCATGGACATGGAATTCGGCGACATCCTCGCCGGTATAGGAATCGGGCCGGGGAAAGAATAGCACCAGCCCGTCATCCACGAGCTCGCCCGATTCGGGATCATGGAATTTGACGCGGG
>JAATGI010000236.1 GCA_015654725.1 Rhodospirillales bacterium | reverse complement strand
TTCGGCGACGCGATGCGCATGCTGCGCGTGGGCGAGATCGGCAACATGACGGGCGCGGTGGCACTTTATTGGCTCGCCGCCAACCGCGCCCGGCTGAAGCGGCGCTGGCTTCAGCCGCGCCGGAAGCCGAGGCTTGCCGCGAAAAGTTCACGCGCGTAAGGATCGCGCAGATTGCCGCGGCGCAAATCGGCGATCGCGGCCTCCTCGACGAAGAGCCCCTCTTGCATCACGGCGGCGCGCTCGCACGATGCCGCGACCACGGCGAGCGAATGGCTCACCAAAATAAACGTCACGCCGCGCTCGGCCCGCAAGCGGCCCAACAGCGCCACGATCTCGGCCTGCACCGCCGCGTCGAGCGCCGAAGTCGGCTCGTCAAGCAGCAGCAATTTCGGCTCCAGCATCAGCGCCCGCGCAATGGCGACACGCTGCCGCTGGCCGCCCGAGAGCTGGTGCGGATAGCGGAAGCGATGCCGGGCTTCGAGCCCGACCGCGTCGAGCGCCGCTAGGATGCGCGCGCGGTCATGGCCGAACCCTTGCACGATCAGCGGCTCGGCCAACGCGCGATCCACCGTCTGGCGCGGATGCAGCGAGCCATACGGGTCTTGAAACACCATCTGCGCGACGCGGCCGAAGCCGCGCGGCCGACGCCGGCCCTGAGGCATGCCGTCGATGACGAGGCCGCCCGACCAATGCTCATGCAGCCCCGCGATCACGCGCAGCAAGGTCGATTTGCCCGAGCCGGATTCGCCGACAATGCCGAAGCTTTCGCCGGCCGCGACCGCGAAGGACACGTCTCTCACCACGGCGTTTGCGCCGTGCCGCGCGGTAATGGCCTGGGCCTCGATCACGCTTCTAGCTTGAGACGGGCCGAAAGGAGCTTGCGCGTATAAGGATGCCGCGCCGCCGCGAGATTCGATGCCGCCAGCGTCTCGACGATCTCGCCCGCCAGCATCACCAGCACGCGGTCGCAAAAGGACGCGACCAGATCGAGATCGTGGCTGATGAGAATGATCGCCATGCCGCGCCGCGCGACCTCGCGATCCAACAAGGCGAGAACGCCACTCGCGACGCTGGCATCGAGCGCCGAGGTCGGCTCGTCGGCGATCAAGAGATCGGGATTGGGCGCCAGCATCATCGCGATCATCGCGCGCTGGCCCATGCCGCCCGAGAGCTGGTGCGGATAGCGGCGAAGGACGGCGATCGGATCTCGGATCTGCATTCCCCCGATCAGTTTGAGGGCCTCATCGCGCGCCGCGCGCGGCCGGAGCGAGCGATGGACGCGCAGAACCTCCTCGATCTGCTCGCCGACCGTCATGGCCGGGTTAAGCGAAAAGCGCGGGTCTTGGAACACCAGGCCGATGCGCTTGCCCCTCACCCCGCGCATATCCGTCTGCAAAAGATCGATGCCGTCGAAGGCCAAGCGCTTCGCTGTCATCGCGGCGCCCGGCGGCGACAATCGCATAATCGCGCGGCCGAGCATGGATTTGCCGGCGCCGGACTCGCCGACAATGCCAAGCCGTTCGCGGCCCATCGAAAAACTCACGCCGCGCACCGCTTCGTGGCCGCCAAACCGCACCGACAAATCCTCGATGTCCAAGAGCGGCGCGGTCATTTCTGTTTGGGATCGAGCCAATCGCGCATGCCGTCGCCGAGAAGATTGAAGGCGAGGCTCACAGCGGCAATGGCGATGCCGGGCATCGCCGCGACCCACCATTGATCGACCATATATTGCCGTCCGGACGCGATCATCGCGCCCCATTCGGGCGATGGCGGCTGCGCGCCGAGGCCGAGAAAGCCCAGCCCCGCCGCCGTCAGGATCACGCCGGCCATGTCGAGGCTCATGCGCACGATCACCGACGGCAGGCACAGCGGCAGGATATGACGCAGCACGATCCGCAAGGGCGAGGCGCCGGCCAATCGCGCCGCCTCGATGAACTCGGCGTGTTTCAGGGCGAGCGTCTCCGCGCGGGCGACGCGGGCATAGGGCGGCCAGGCGACGATGGCGATGGCGAGCACGGCATTCTCGATCCCCGGCCCCGATGCCGCGACGAAGGCGAGCGCCAGAATGAGTCGCGGCAGCGCCAGGAAAACATCGGTCACGCGCATCAGCGCCGCCTCGATCCAGCCGCCGGCATAGCCGGCGGCGCAGCCGAGGATGAGGCCGATCGGCGCGGTGATGACCGAGACCAGCGCCACGATGCCGAGGGTGATGCGCGCGCCCCAGATGAGGCGCGCGAGAATATCGCGGCCGAGCTCATCGGTGCCAAGCCAATGCGCGGCGCTTGGCGGGCGTAAATTGAGCGCCAAATCCTGCGCCGTAGGCGAATACGGCGCGATCAGCGGCGCCGCGATGGCGATCACGGCGAAGACGAGAACGATGGACGTGCCCGTCAAGATCATCGGCTGATGCCGAAGGCCGAGCGTGCCGCGCCAGAAACGCCCGGCAACGGCCTGGCGATAGGTCGAAGGCGTGTCGCTCGCGAGCCACGCTCCGATCATGCTCATCGCGCGCGCGGGTCCAGCACCCGGTAGAGCAGATCGGCCAAGAGATTGAGCGCGATGAACACCACGCCCACCACCAGCGTGCCGCCCAGCACCGCGTTCATATCGATCGAGAGCAGCGAATTGGTGATGTATTGGCCGATGCCGGGCCAGGAGAACACGGTCTCGGTCAGCACCGAGCCTTCGAGCAAGCTGGCATAGCTGAGCGCGATCACGGTAATGAGCGGCAGCCTAACGTTTCGGAAGGCATGGACCCAGAGCACACGCCGCTCGCTCAGGCCCTTGGCGCGCGCGGCGACGATGTATTCCTGGCTCAACTCCTGGAGCATGAAGCTCCGCGTCAGCCGGCTGATATAGGCGAAGGAAAAATAAGCGAGCACCGCGGCGGGCAGAACGAGATGCGAGACCGCGTTCCCGAACGCGGCCCAATCGCCCGCGAGCGCCGCGTCGATGACGAGAAAACCGGTCGTGACGGGGACGAAATCCTCGTAGCCGGTGTCGATTTGTCCCGGTCCCGCCGCCCAGCCCAGCTGCACATAGAAAACCAGGAGCGCCATCATGCCGAGCCAGAATACCGGCACCGAATAGCCGAACAGGCCGATCATGCGGATGGCGTGGTCGGCGGCGCGGCCGCGACGCCAGGACGCCCAGACGCCGGCGGGAATGCCGAAACCGACGCCAAGGACCGTCGCGACCGTCGCCAACTCGATGGTGGCGGGGAAGAAGCGGCCGATATCCTCGGTGACGAGATTATGGGTCAGCGCCGAGCGGCCGAAATCGAGATGCGCGATGCCGGCGAGATAACGCGCGAATTGGACATAGATCGGCCGGTCGAGCCCGAGCTCGGCGTGAACCCGCGCATAGCTTTCGGGCGAGGCGCGGTCGCCAAGAATGGCGAGCACCGGATCGATCGGCACCACGCGCGCGATGAGGAAGGTGGCGAACAGCAAGCCCAGAAGCGTCAACGCCGCGGTCGGAACAATCCGCGCGGCGCGCCACATCAGTGCTTCGCGATCCCGTCGTAACGATCGAACAAGGTGTTGACGCCGATTCCGAGACCGCTGACATCGCCGCGGCGCGCGGCGACCTCGACATGCTCGAACAGCATCACGAACGGCGCCTTGCGCTGGAATTCGTGTTGCAAGCCTTGGTAAAGCCCGGCGCGCTTGGCGTCGTCGCGTTCGAGCAGCGCCGCGGCGACGGCGTCGTTCATCGCCGCGTCGCGCCAGAAATTGCGCCAGGCCGGCGTGCGCACGGTGGAATCGTCGCCATTGTCGGGATTGGTGATGAAGCCCTCCGCGTTGGAGTGCGGATCGGGATAGTCCGGCGCCCAATCGCCGAGGAAAATATCGTGATGGCGCGCGCGGTATTTGGTCAGCACCTGCTTGCCGTCGCCGGGAATGAGTTCGAGCTTGATTCCGGCCTGGGCGAAGCTGGCCTGAATCGCCTGCGCGATCTCGGGCCAGGGCGAGCCGTTCCTGACATCCATCGTCACGGCAAAGCCGTCCGCCAATCCCGCCTTGGCGAGCAGCGCCTTGGCCTTGGCGAGATCGAACTGATAGGGCGCGTCATCGATGGCGCCGAGAAAGCCGACCGGCTCGAAGCTTTGATGCACGACCGCCGAGTCGCCCAGGATCGCGCCGGCGATGCCGTCGTAATCGACCAGATATTTCAACGCCTCGATTACCTCGGGCTTGCTCAGATATTGGTTCTTCTGATTGAGGCCGAGATAGTCGATGCTGGTCTTGATGCCTTTATCGAATTTGATGCCCGGCTCCTTCGCCAGCGCGTCGAGCTGCACCTTGTCGAGGTCGCGCGCGTAATCGGCGTCGCCCCGTTGCAGCATCAGGCGCTGCATCTCGGCCTCCTTGACGTCGCGCACGACGATCCGGCGGGACTTGGGCGGGTCGCCCCAATAATTGGGATTGGCTTCGAGCGCGTAATATTCGTTGGGCCGCCACATCACCAGGCGATACGGCCCGGTGCCGGCCCAATGGCTCGCGAGCCAGGTGAGGCCCTTATCCTTATCGACCTCGTGCGCCAGAACGGTCTTGCTGTCGAGGATGCTGCCGGTGAGCGAGGTCAGGCAGAACAGCACGAAACTCGGCGCCAGCGGCTTCGGCAATTTGATCTGGAGCGCATGCTCGTCGAGCGCCACGACCGCGTCCGCGACATTGTCCTTGGTCAGGCCGATGGCGTTGAGGGTGACCGCCGGCGCCTTGTCGATCTCGACCGCGCGCCGCAGCGAAAACGCCGCATCGGCAGCGGTCAGCGGCGCGCCCGATTCGAAATGCACGCCGTCGCGCAAGATGAATGTGAAGGTCCTGCCGTCGGGATCGATCCGCCATGAGGTCGCCAGCGCCGGCTTGATCTTGCCGGGCGCGCCGGGGTCGTAATCGACCAGTTGGTCGTAGGTGTTGCCGATTACCTCGCCGCCTGAAATCTCATAGGCCTCGGCCGGATCGAGCGACACGATGTCGTCGATCTGCTTGACCATGACGATCGTGTCCTTGGGCGTGTCGGCGAGCGCCGGGGCAGCGAGGCCGGCCAAGAGGACAGTGAGGGCCGTCAATTTCCAATGGTTCATGGGGCGATTGTGGGTTTGCGGCTTCGCTTGAGTCAATTCGGTAAAGCGACCGGCTTGATCCGCCGCCAGCACATAGACCATGATCGCCGCCATGCAGATTCGCGACGGCTTCATCGACACCATCGGCAATACGCCGCTCATCAAGCTGCGCCGCGCCTCGGAAGAGACCGGTTGCACCATCCTGGGCAAGGCCGAGTTCCTTAATCCCGGCGGCTCGGTCAAGGACCGCGCCGCCTGGTTCATCGTCAAGGACGCCGAGGAACGCGGCGCGCTCCATCCCGGCGGCGTCATCGTCGAGGGCACGGCGGGCAATACCGGGATCGGCCTGGCGCTGGTCGCCAATGCGCGCGGCTATCGCTCGGTCATCGTCATGCCCGAGACGCAAAGCCAGGAAAAGAAGGACATGCTGACGCTGTGCGGCGCCGATCTTCGCCTGGTGCCGGCGGTGCCCTACAGCAATCCCGACAATTACGTGCGTTATTCCGGGCGGCTCGCGGACGAAATCGCCAAGAGCGACCCGCGCGGCGCGATCTGGGCCAACCAGTTCGACAATGTCGCCAACCGCCGCGCCCATATCGAGACCACGGGTCCGGAAATCTGGGAGCAGACCGACGGCAAGGTCGATGCCTTCGTCGCCTCGGTCGGCACCGGCGGCACCCTCGCCGGCACCG
>JAATGI010000290.1 GCA_015654725.1 Rhodospirillales bacterium | reverse complement strand
GGTCGCGAGTGGGGCCGTCGTGGGCGCAATCACCATGATGGCCTCCTGGATACCGACCTATCTTCACGTTCTCGCCGGGCTTGATGAGGCGACGGCGGCGAAATCATTGGGGCTCTTTGGCATTGCCGCCGTCATTTGGCCTTTTATTCTGATGTATCTCATGGCCCGCTTTGGGGCGACGCGCGTGGTCGGCTTGGCGTATCTCGGCGGAAGCGTGGCGATCTTCGGGTTCGCGTTTGTCGAAACATCCGTAACGAACGCTGCGGTCTTCAGCATTTTGTTTGGGTCCCTTGTCATCGGAACAACGGCTGGTTTCAACGCGATCGTCGCCCAAGTTTATCCGACCGCGATGAGGGCCACCGGGGTTGGCTGGGCGTCCGGCGCCGGTCGTGTCACATCGATCGCTGGGCCCGCATTCGGCGGGTTCATGCTCGCAAATGCCTGGTCCGGAGCGGAGATTTATAGCGTCATAGCGGTGCTTTCCCTGATTGGGGGCTTTGCCGTTCTGCTGCTGCGGATGCCCCGAGGGGCGATGGTTGTGGCCGATGCGCATTAGCTAACGACGGCACTCGGCCATCTGGAAGCGAGGAGAGCGTTGGCCGACGGGAGAAATACGCGGTCCAGCTACCACGCGACACGGCAGCCGGATTGCTCGTAATCCGCCAGGTGAAACCAGGACGGATATCGATACTATGAACGATCAGAGTTCGCTCCTGTCGGCACCGCGATCTCGGCGACGGAATCCTCGACCTGACCGCGTGGGTCCAGACCCGGTCGAGAAACAGGTTGATCGCCTCCTCGTATTCCTTTCCCCCGATGCTGAAGGGCCCGGGGAAGGAGGCCTCGGTGCCGACCCCGACGTCGTCTGGAATGTCACCAAGGACGAGGCGAGGCTGCCTCGATCAATCGACTTTCCTTCGCCGTTTTTCCGGAGGTACTCCGATGGAAAACGCTCGTGAAGGCCCGCTCGCTCCGGAGTGGCGCCGCGCGGATAGCTATGAATACACACGCCATTTCACAAAGCGAGAATGGGCATGGGAGTTTCTTCGGCGTAATGCCGATTTTGCGGCAGCGCGCTTGAAAGCGACTCCTGTCGCCTCGACGGAAAAGACATCACCCCACACGACAATTTTCAAATTGGCCGCAACAAGGACAGAACTGGCGCCTTGGGGGTTGCTTTGTCGGCGATCAACCGACAATGAATGCAGCGGTCGCCACGGTGTTTTGGGATCCCGACGGCGGTCCGAATATCCTTCACATCCTGGCTTTGCCGATCCCATCTTCTCGATATGGAAAACCGTTCTGCCTCGCCGACATCCGCTGCCCGATCTTCGTTTTGCTGACACCGGATGGAAGCCAACACCTTCTCGTTCAAGATAGCGGGCGTGGCCTTCAACTGGTCGTAGCGGGCGCAAATCTACTGGAGAATGTCCGCCTTATGACCGATGCGGTGATCGCTTCGCCCAACCAAAAGGCCCATCTGCGATCGCTCGAATGTTTCAACGATCTATGCCGGTCTGGCAAGCTCTTGCCGCGTCATTTTCCAAAGGAAGCGCGCGGATCGCGCCTACGAACGGTCCTTCAAGCGCTCGACGGCCGACTGGCCGGCGCCTCCCATCGAGAAATCGCCATGGCGTTGTTCGGCGCGGCGCGCGTCGAGGCCGATTGGGCCGATCCGAGAGGCCATATGCGCGATCGGGTCCGCCGCGCCGTTCATCGCGGCCAAGGCCTCATGAACGGTGGCTACCGCCGGTTCCTCTCCTAGACCGCGATTTGCTTCGCATAGTTGGCGAGGTTCTCGGGTTGGTCATAAGGTCACGGTATCCCGAACGCGCCATCCATCGCGCTCGTTCGAGGTGGCTCTTCAGCGCCTTGCGTGCGCGCTCAGATTCCCGGGCCGGATCGATTCCCAGCACGATCCGCGACATTTCATCCTCGTCCGCGCCTTCAGCGGCGGCGTCCAGCAGCCGCAGATATACGACAAAGTGGGCTTCGTCATAAGGCGTCACCGTGTCCGACCACGGGACTTCATCCGCGATCTCGGGATTGGCGTTGGCTGGCTTCAATGGAGTCCCCGTCACAAAGATCGTTTTCCTCGTGCCCATCGACGCTGCTTTGCCGTCGCCGGGCACACCCGCGGAACGCCAGGGGCGCTCCCACATTTTACCGGTCTGTTCGATCCCCCACGCCGACTTAATATGTACTATAGTTGATAAACTTAAAGTGCGTCGTCCGCCGATCCTCCGCGCATGGACATGCGCAAACTGGTTGGACGGAATGTACGGCGCATTCGACTCCTGAAGACGCTGACACAAGAACAGTTCGCCGATATTTCCGGCTTCGGCCAACAATATATCAGCAGTCTCGAAAACGGGAGACGCAATCCCACCGTGGTCACTTTGTACGAATTGGCGAAGGCGCTCGGCGTCAGCCATATGGACCTGGTCCGGCCGAATCGGGCCGATAAGTAAGTTCTGATCCTGGGTTGTTGGGCGCCCGCGCGCCTCACGGCGCGCGCCGGGCTCTCGCGAGCCGAGCCCGCGCGGCTCCAGCCGTCACTGTACCTGAGGTTCGGAAGCGGTCTCGGCCCTCCGGGCTTCGATCCCTGTCGCATCGCCCGCTGAGCAGCGGGCTCCGACAGCCATCGCGCTGACGCGCGAGGACGTTTTCTTTGGCCTTTCCCGGTGGCGCGGGGTGGGCGGCGCTCCCTTCTAGGCCCGCCGCGGCAGGCCGCAACCCTTCGCTTCGCTCCGGGTCCTCCACTCCGTTCCGGCCTGCGGTGCGGCCTGCCTCTTCGTCGGGCCTTTCCGGTCGCGATTCGCCGCCCACCCCGCTTCCGGGAAAGGCGCGCGAGGTTTTCAAGCGGAGGGCCGCGCATGAGCGAGACCGGCAGGCAGCGGAGCGATGGCGAGAGACGCGACCGGGGCACACTCTATCAGGAGGTCACGGACAAGATCGTCGCCGAGCTTGAGCAAGGCCGTGTGCCTTGGGTTCAGCCCTGGGGCAGTACCAAGGCCGGTCTGGGCCTGCCGGAGAATGTCGCCACCGGGCGGCGCTATTCCGGGGTCAACATCCTGATCCTGTGGGGTGCGGTCATCGAGAAGGGCTTCGCCTCCCAGCATTGGCTCACCTTCCGGCAGGCGCTGGATTTGGGCGGCCATGTCCGCCAGGACGAGCGTGGCACCAGTGTTTGCTACGCCGACCGTTTCATTCCGAAGGGAGAGAAGGAACGCGCGGAGGCCGAAGGCGGCGAACCCGAGGCGGTGCCGTTCCTTAAACGCTTCACGGTCTTCAATATCGCGCAATGCGACGGCCTGCTCGCGCGCGTGTCTCTAAATGCGCTACCGCTTCCGGAGTTACAGGAGGTTCCACATGCCGAGGCGCTGATCGCGGCGACGGGCGCGGATTTTCGGGTCGGGGGCGGGCGCGCCTTCTATGTGCCGGGCGCCGACTATATCCAGGTCCCGCCGCAACCGGCTTTCTTCGCGGCCATCGACTATTACCGGACCTGCCTACACGAACTCGGTCATAATGCCGCGATCCGGATTATGCCGCATGGCCTCCGCTGGAGGGCAGTCAGCCTGGCATCGGCCATGCGGCTGTTCGGCATAAT
>JAATGI010000103.1 GCA_015654725.1 Rhodospirillales bacterium | reverse complement strand
GTCACGCCCCATTGCGACCGCGCGGGCAAGCTATACTGTTGAATTCATGTCGCTATGCGACATCCTGCCGCATAAATCGAAAGCCAACCAAAAAATTTTGAACCGCCAAGACACCAAGGCGCGAACACCAAGATTTCATCTTGGTGTCTTGGTGCCTTGGTGGTTAGCTTTCGCCGCCAAATGACGATTGCCGAACACCAAAAGTCTCAAGCGCAAGCCTGGTTCGAGGAATTGCGCGACAAGCTCTGCGCCGCGTTCGAGGCGATCGAGGACGAGCATGCCGCGGCGAATCCGATCAAGGGGCCGGCCGGGCGGTTCGAGCGCAAGGCATGGGCGCGCGAGGGTGGCGGCGGCGGCGTCATGGCGCTGATGCGCGGCCGGGTGTTCGAGAAGATCGGCGTCAATGTCTCGACCGTGTGGGGCGAATTCTCGCCCGAATTCCGCGGCCAGATCCCGGGCGCCGGCGAGGACGGCAAATTCTGGGCGAGCGGCGTGTCGTTGGTGGCGCATCCTTGCTCGCCATTGGTGCCGGCCGTGCATCTCAACACCCGCCATCTCGTGACGAGCAAAAGCTGGTTCGGCGGCGGCAGCGACCTCACGCCGGTTTTCCCCGACGCCGCCGACACGCGCGACTTTCACGCCGCGCTCAAGGCGGCGTGCGATTCGCACGATCCCGCCTACTATCCGCGCTTCAAGAAATGGTGCGACGAATATTTCTTCATCAAGCACCGCGACGAGCCGCGCGGCGAAGGCGGCATTTTCTACGATTATCTCGATAGCGGCGATGGCGCGAAGGACTTTGCCTTCACCCGCGATGTCGGCCTGGCCTTTCTCGAGATTTACCTGAGGCTCGTGCGCCGCCACCTGTTCGAGCCTTGGACCGAGGAGCAGCGCCGCGCGCAACTGGTCAAGCGCGGCCGCTATGTCGAGTTCAACCTGGTCTATGATCGCGGCACGCTGTTCGGCTTGCGCACCGGCGGCAATATCGAGGCGATTCTGATGTCGCTGCCGCCGGAAGTGAGCTGGCCTTAGATCATGCTCTAATCCAAGACGGAGAAGCCGTAGCGGACACCATGCGTCCTGCCGAAACGCAGGATGCTTTCGTCATAGGTGACGAGCGGGCAGCGGAGCTCGATCGCGGTCGCGATTAGGAGCCGGTCAGCGGGATCACGTCTCTCGAAATCACGCAGATCGTAAGCCCGCGCCGCCGGGGCATGTGTCAATGGCGCGGCCTCGATTCCGGGACGGGCCAGAAAACGTTCCATCCAGGCCGCGGCCGGCACGTCGAGCTGAAAGGCGCCGCTATCCATAAGCATCGCGATTTCCCACGCGCTGATGGCGCTGATGAACACCCTGCCGCCGCCCCGCCAGTGATCGTCGATCAGCGCGCGTGTTGGTTGCCGGAGCCTCGGATGATCGTGGTCGAGCCAAAGGGCGATATGGGTATCGAGGAGTAGACCGTCGCTCAACGATTGATCTCGCGGCCGGTCCAGGCATCGGAATCTTCGATGTCGAATACCGGCTTGGTAAGGTCGATGTCCTTGAGCATGCGCAGGCAGCCGCGGTGGGCGCCAACAAGCGAGCCGGCGCGCGCGTCCTTTTCCAAAAGGCGGCGCATGGCCAGGGCCACGGCCTCGGTCTTGTTGCCCTTGGTCATTTGCCCAGCCACTTTTTCGATCAAAGCGACCACGTCGGGGCGGTTGATGGTAACGACTCTTGCCACGACACCCTCATCATTAAATCAGTACTGATATAATGATAGAAATCCGCCGTGATCGCAAGCCCTCGCCATCGGGGCCTTCTTCAAGGCGCGGTAGCGCGCCAGATTCCGATTGCGCGTGGCGCGCCGCCGCGCAACCATCGAGGCCAAAACCGGGGCAAGCGCCGACTTGGACGGCGCGATGGAGGCGCGCATGGCGGAAAAAACCGGGCCCAGGGTGGTGGCCCTGGTGGGCTCTTATCTCTCCGGCAAGACCAGTTTGCTGGAGGCGCTGCTGTTCGCGAGCGGCACGACCAACCGGCGCGGCAGCGTCGCCGAGAAGAACACGGTCGGCGATCACACCCTTGAGGCGCGCGCCCGCCAGATGTCGACGGAGATCAACGTCGCCGCGGCCAAGTTCCTCGACGATCCCTGGACCATTCTCGACTGCCCCGGCTCGGTCGAGCTCGCCTATGAGGCGCAATGCGGCTTGCTCGCCGCCGATGTCGCGGTGGTGGTGTGCGAGCCGAGCGTCGACAAGGCGGTGACGCTATCGCCGCTGTTCAAGTTTCTCGACGACCACAACATCCCGCACATGGTGTTCATCAACAAGCTCGACACCGCCGAAACCCGGGTCGGCGAGGTGCTGTCGGCGCTTCAGGCGGTGTCGCAGCGCCCCTTGGTGCTGCGCCAGGTGCCTCTTCCCGGCAAGGAAGGCGGGGTCGAGGGCTATGTCGATCTGGTCAGCGAGCGCGCCTATCGGTATGTGCCGGGCAAGGATTCGGATCTCATCAAGCTGCCGGAGGTGGCGGCCGACGAGGAAAAGACCAGCCGCTCCGGCCTGGTGGAAAAGCTCGCCGATTTCGACGACAAGCTGTTGGAGCAGCTGCTCGAGGACGTGCAGCCCTCGAAGGAAGAGATTTACCGGCATCTGACCACGAATCTGCGCGGCGACAAGATCGTGCCGGTGTTCCTGGGCGCGGCGCAGCAGGAGCTGGGCGTGCTGCGGCTGTGGAAGGCGCTGCGCCACGAGGCGCCCGGAATCGCCGAGACCGCGGCGCGTTTGGGCGTGAAGCCCGGCGCCGATGTCGTGGCGAGCGTGGTCAAGACCTATCACGCGCCCCATACCGGCCGGCTCTCGCTGGTCCGGGTCTGGAGCGGCCAGATCACCGACGGCATGACGCTGAACGGCGTGCGGGTCGGCGGCATCCTGCGCTTGAGCGGCGCCAATCAGGAAAAGCTCGGCGCGGTCGCGCTCGGTGAAATGGCGGGCCTGGCGCGGATGGAAGGCATCCCGACCGGCACCGTGCTGGCCTCGGCCAAGGCGCCCGACCTGCCGCGCCCGGACCTGCCGAAACCGGTTTACGGTCTCGCGATCTCGGCGGAAAAACGCGCCGACGACGTCAAGCTCTCGACCTCGATCGCCAAGCTGATCGAGGAAGACCCGACCCTGTCCTTGGAGCACAACGCCGATCTGCAGGAGATGGTGCTGTGGGGCCAGGGCGATATTCATCTCCAGATCGCGATGGACCGGCTCAGGACCAAATACAATCTCCCCGCCGTCGGCCGCCGGCCACAGGTGCCCTACAAGGAAACCATCAAGCGCGGCACCGCCCAGCATTCCCGCTTCAAGCGCCAATCGGGCGGCCATGGCCAGTTCGCCGATATCCAGATCGAGGTCAGGCCGCTGCCGCGCGGCGCGGGCCACAGCTTCATCGATTCGGTGGTCGGCGGCGCCATCCCGCGCAACTTCATCCCCTCGGTCGAAGAGGGCGTGATCGATTATTTGAGGCAAGGCCCGCTCGGATTCCCCGTGGTCGATGTCTCGGTCGATCTCATCACCGGCCAGTTCCACGCCGTCGATTCCTCCGACATGGCGTTCAAGACCGCGGCGCGCCTGGGCATGAGCGAGGCGATGCCGAAATGCGAGCCGGTGCTCTTAGAGCCGATCTGCCATGTCGATATTTCGGTGCCGAACGCCTTCACCTCGCGGGTGCAGCGCCTCATTTCGGGGCGGCGCGGCCAAATCCTCGGCTACGACGCCAAGGCCGGTTGGGACGGCTGGGATCTGGTGAGCGCGCAACTGCCGCAATCGGAGTTGCACGATCTCATCGTCGAACTGCGCTCCTCGACCCTGGGGGTCGGCACCTATTCGAGCCGCTTCGACCATCTCCAGGAACTGACCGGAAAGCTCGCGGAAAAGGTGATCCAGGACCGCACCGCCGCGGCGGCGCAATAGGGAAGATGCCCGGTCTCGGGGAAATCTTCTCGCCGGTTGCGCGCCTATTTCGGCGCACGGATGCCGCGCCACTTCGGTTCGATCCCCGCTTTTCCCCATCGGGAATGGAAACCGAAGATCACAGCGAAGAAGCTCAGCCCGCGGGTGAAGCGCCTTCTCCGATTCTTTGGCGCGACGACGAACTTCGTGGCATTCGCTTCGCGATCGAGTATCGGGATGCGGTGGCTCATCTCACTAATCGCCGCGTCACTTTGCTGAGTCTATATGAGACGAAAAAGCAGGCGATTTGCCTGCGTTGCCTTTGCCACGAACGCAGAGCGACGCGTGCCTTCCGTCTCGACCGCGTCATCTCTGTCATCGACATGGACGGAGTTGTATGGCAACCGCCAGCGCGCTTTTTCACCGAGGAACTCAAAGTCGCTTTTCCCGTCGGGACCGTACCCACCGTGTCATGTCCCGGATACACTCAGCGAGCCGTTGCCAAGGATGGAGCTCAAATTTTGATGGCGATATCGCATGCCGACGGACATATTGCGGACGAAGAACTCGCAGTGATCCTCGATTATGTAACTTATCGCTGCGCCGTAACGAACGTGGCCTACGACGATCAAGACCTGCAAGCCATGTCGGCCTATTTTCGGCGCCAATTCCCCGACCGCGCCGATCTAAATGGTTGCCTCGAACGGCTCGCACGGCAAACTCACGATGAACAGAAGCGTTTCATCCGCAGCGCCATCGCGGTGATGGATGCCGATGGCCTGCAGCACCCCGAGGAATTCAATCTGCTCCTAGAAATCGAACACGCCCTACAGGCGCGCACTCACTGAGTGAGCGTAGGGCGGATAAGCGAAGCGCGATCCGCCGCGGAATCCGGTCAGGTTGAATCCCACCCGTCGTGCCTGCACGATCCCCGGTCAAGCCGGGGGAGGGACCCAGAGGCAACGTACGTTGTTATCCCTGGACCCCGGCTTTTGCCGGGGTGACGAATAATTGAGGCGCAATTCAAATTGATCGGACGCGGCGGATGATGCTTCGCTCATCCGCCCCACTGCGCCCAACTCAATTGGCATAATCGCTATGCCGACGAAAGTCGGCATCCATCGCCGCGCGTCCGCGCGGGATAAGACTCTTATGGGCTCGCGTGTCGCTCGCCCTGGACCCCGGCTTCCGCCGGGGTGACGAATTGGTTGGTGTCTTGGTGTCTTCGCGTCTTTGCGGTTGATTTCTTCTCTTGGCGGATGACGCTTCGTTCACGCGCCCGACGCGGCTTCGATGGCGCTTGACGCGGTTGTGATATACTTATTTCGCCAAATAGGAGTCGGCGATGGACGATGTGGTGATGGTTCCGATCCCGGTGTCGCGTGAGGCGGCGGCGGCCTTGGACGATAGCGCCCGGCGCGAGAAAGTTGGCAAGCTGGTCAGCGATATTTTGCGCCCCGCGACGCCGGCGGACGACCCTCTGGCCGCCCTGATCGCGGAGGTCAAGGCCGAGGCGCGCGCCGATGGCCTTAGCGACGAGGCCGTCGACGCCGAGCTCGCCGCCTACAATGCCGAACGTCGTCTTCGACGCTAGCTCTCTCGTCGGCGCATTGTTGAAAGAGGGCGCTATTCCCGAACGCGCCTTGCTGCTCGCGCGATCCAACGAAACCATCTGTCTGTCACCCGCCGTCGAAAGCGAAATCCGCGAGGTCTTTTCCCGCCCCAAGTTTCGCAAATATCTGGCGAGCGGGCGCGCCGAGCGGATTCTGAATCTGCTCACGGCGGCGGCGGAAATGGTTTCGCCGACCGAGGCCGTTAATGATTGTCGAGACGCGAAGGACAACAAATATCTTGAACTCGCATTGGCGGCGAAAGCGGCGACCATTGTGTCGAGCGACGACGATCTTCTTGTTCTCGATCCCTGGCGCGGCATCCGCATCGTTTCGCCCGCGAACTATGTCGCGCGGTTCACAGCCACCGGATGAGTCTCGGCGCCTATTCCGGCTTATTCGGGAATTATCATTCATCGTCCGTCGGCGGCAGTGAACAGCCTTCGATGGCGTCTTCATCGAGGACCGATTCAAGGACGTGCCGTTGGATCGTTTGGAAGAGACGGTAGGGTGTGCCGCGCCACAACAATGCCGGAAGCGCGACGTTGGTATTAAAGACGATCCGCACCCGCGATCCGGCCGCGCCGAGCGCCGCGTGCCGCTTCTACCTCGGCGGCGATCTCTTCTTCGGTCATCGGCGGCGCGCCGGCGGCTTCCAGCGCCGGAGCGATCGCGAGCAGCCGATCGAGTGCCGCCAGGCGTTGCGTCCTGGTGGCGACGAAATCGACAAAATCCTCGACCTCGGCCAAGCGCTCAGCCGGGAGCGTGCGAATCTTTTCGATCAAGGCCCGCGGATCGGCGGGCATCGGCGCCTTCCTTTCGTTGGCGAATTTGCCACTTCCGAGGGTCAATTTGTATCGCAATTGCCAGAAGCCTCTTGACGAACGCCCCTGCCGCTCCATATTACGCATTTAGCGTATATCATGGACCGAGTGGATGGAGCGGAAAGATGGATCAGGACGGTACCCCAACTAGCGTCGCGGCAGGCGAGCCGCCTGTAAATCACCTGATAAAACAGGCGCGCCCCGACCGAGAATGCCCGCCCTCGGCGGATTCGCGCAATCCCGGCGGCCAGTGGCTACCGGGCCACTCGGGCAACCTCGCCGGCCGGCCGCCGGGCTCCCGAAGCGTCGCCACGCGGTTCGCCGAGGCGCTCCTGGACAGCGAAATCGAAAACCTGATGCACAAGGCGATC
>JAATGI010000248.1 GCA_015654725.1 Rhodospirillales bacterium | reverse complement strand
TGTCGATGGCGTGCGCGATCGCCTCGCGCACCTCGCGCTTGTACCAGGGCGATTGCGGCGTCAGCAGGTCGAAGATGATGCTGACCGAGGGGTTGGCCGGGAATTTGACCAGGTGATAGCCGTCCTTCTCGACTTCCGCGACCTCGGGATAGGGCGTGTTGGTGATGATATCGGCTTCGCCCGCCCGCAGTTTCGCGACCCGCGTCTCGTCGTCCTTGATGATATAGAACCGCGCCGACTTCACCTTGGGCTTGGCGCCGTAATAGCCGTCGAACGCCGTGACGTCGATATACTGGCCGGGACTGTATTCGGTGATCCGGTAGGGCCCGATGCCGCTCGGATGGGTCATGAATTCCTTTTCGCCGACGCGGTCGAAATAGGCCTTGGAGGCGAGAAAGATCTGATCGCCATCGAAAAAGGTCACGTCCGCCTGCTTCATGTTGAAGCGCACGGTGTATTTGTCGACCACGTCGATCGTGTCGACGAGGCGGCCCTTCCGCTTGAAGGAGGGCGTGTTGGCCATCTGGCGGTTGAAGCTGAACAACACGTCGTCCGCGACCAGCTCGTCGCCGGAATGGAATTTGATGCCGGGATGGAGGTGGAAGGTGATGGTCTTGGCGTCGGGGCTGACCTCCCAGTCGGCGACCGTCGGCCGCACCGTGCCGTCGTTGTCGTAGCCCCACAGCATCTCCGAGGTGTTGCGCAGAATGACGTAGGAGATCGGCGGAAACACGCTGGTCAGCATGTCGAGCGTGTCCGGCTCGGCGTTGGTGGCGACGTTGAGATGGTCGTAGGATTGCGCCCGCGCCGGCGCGATCCAGAGCGCCGCCGCGACGGCAAGACCGGTCACCAATGCCGCGACCGGACGTCGCCGCGCCGCCGTGCTGCGAAACATCGGAAAATCCTCCCTGAAAGGCCCGGCGCTTGACGCGCCGCGCTCGAATCATCGGGCGCTCGCCGGCAAAGTCAACCGCTGACGGCGCACGGCCGCGCGGCGGTCTCGATCTTACCCGCCCTCGCCGACAACGACGAAGGGCGCCCAGAACAGGGGATGGGCGTGGCTCGGGTGAGCCTCATCGTTCATGACATCGAGCATGGCGAGGCGTAGGGCCTCGGCGCGGCCGAGGCCCTTGTCCTCGAGATAGCCCGACATGCGGGTCATCAGCTCGACCGTCGAAGACGACACGACTTCCCAATGCGACACCAGGAGCGAGCGGGCGCCGGCATAAAGGAACGCCTTGGCCAGGCCCGAAAATCCCTCCGCGCCCGGGGTCCCGTCCGAGGCGGCCGTGTTGCACGCGGACAGGATCACGAGATCGGCGTTGAGCTTCAATTGCGCGATCTCGCTCGCCTTCAAAAGCCCGTCATCCTCGGGCGTGGGATCGGCGGGCGGCGTCATCACCAGGCCGGGTTCGCCCACGCCGACATCGCCGGCGACCAATCCGTGCGTGGCGAAGGCTACGACCCGGCGGTCGGCGAGATCGGCCCGTTTCACCGCCGTCACGGTCGCGTCCTGACGCAGCATCACGGCGTCGGCGCCGGCCTTGAACAGTTTGGCCTCGGTCTCGAGCTCGTCGGCGGTCTCCGGCAAGGAGGGCAGATCGCGCAGGCGCGCGATATCGATCTGGTCGCCCCGGAACGCGGCCGCGATGGCGATGCTCGGAACCAGGACCGGCTTACCGCCGCCGCGCCCGGTCTTGCCGGTCGGCAAATGGTCCTTCAAGAGCGGATCGCCGATGCCGAAGAACGGCTTTGCGGCGCGCGAGGCTTGCGCGAACTGGCGCAACGCTTTCAAGGACGAGATCGAGGGCAGCACGCTGACCGCGTAACGCCGGGCGAGCCAAGGCGCCGCGCGCAAATCCTTGGGCTCGGACAAGGTCTCGGCGGCGGGCGCTTGGGTCAACAACACGCCCAGGGGCAGACTCTCCAAGGCGCCGTCCGTCACGACATAAAGCCTTTTGATGTCCTTGAGCGCCGCCTCCGCCGGCGCCAGGAGCTGCCGATAGAGCTGATAGGCGGTGCCGGCCTCGAACGGCGGCAGCTCGATCTCGTCGGCGAATTCGGTCGGATCGAGGCTGCCGCGCAGCTTCTTGACGGCGTCGGACAACGCCTGGCGTCCGACCGGAACGATCTTGAGGTCGTAACGGTCGTGCCCGACCACGGCGACATAGCTTTCCTTTTCGCCCAGCGCGAATGCCAGGAGCGCCTCGTCCGGCGCCAGCAGCTTTTGCGCCTCGGCGATGGCGACGGGTTTCGGATTGGCGAGCTCGGCATAGGCGGGAAACTTGGCCGCGAGTTCGGCGTCGCGACTCTTGAGTTCCCGCCCCAGCGCCGCCGCCTGGCTCCGCAACCGGTCCTCGGTCGCGGGGTCGCGCTGATCCGGCGGCTTGCTGGCGGCCGCCAGCAATTGCTTCTCGATCGCCTCGAGCCGGTCCCGTGCATCCTGTCGGGCGCGCACCAACGCGCCCAAGGCGTCGCTGCCGGCGGCGAAACGCGCCGCCATATGCGCCACCGCCGCCGCCGTATCCGACGCCTTCGACCATTGCAGCGCCGCGAATCCCGCCTCTTGCAGGCGCGGCGCCTCCTTGTCTCCTGCGGCCAGGAGATGCGCGGTAATCGCTACTTCCTGGACAAAGACGTCGCGGTTGTGGCGCAGCTCTGACTTCTGCCCCTTGCTCTGCTCCTTGCCGCCCGCGCGGCCGGCTTCGATCGCCGCCGCGCGCTCGATCAAGGGCAGCGCCTCGGCATAGCGGGATTGGTCGACGTCGAGATCGGCGAGATTGCTCAGGCCGGCGGCGACGTCGGGATGGTCGGGGCCGAACACCTTTTCCAGAATCGCCTCCGCCCGCCGATAGAGCGGCTCGGCATCGCCGAAGCGGCCCTCGGCCTCGTAAAGCGTGGCCAGGTGGCTAAGATTCGCGGCGACATCGGGATGGTCGGGGCCGAGCGGTTTTTCGTCGATCGCCAGCGCGCGCCGGAGCAACGGCTCGGCCTTGGCGTCGCGGCCCGCGGACTCATAAAGCCCGGCGAGATTGCCGAGGTCGGTGGCGACGCCGGGGTGATCGGGGCCGAGCGATTTTTCGTCGATCGTCAGCGCGCGCTGATAAAGCGGCACGGCATCGGCAATGCGGCCTTCATCCATATAGAGCGTGCCGAGGTTGTTGAGGCTGGTGGCGAGATCGGGGTGATCCGGGCCAAGCGATTTTTCGCGGATCGCCAGCGCGCGCCGATCGAGTTCTTCGCCCTCGCCATAGCGGCCTTCGTCCTCATAGAGCGATGCCAGGTTATTGAGAGCGTCGGCGACATCGGGATGGTCGGGACCGAGCGCCTTTTCCAGAATCGCCAGCGCGCGCTTGAACAGCGGCTCGGCCGCGCCATAGCGGCCTTGATGATAATAAAGCACCCCGAGATCGACGAAGATCGCGCCGAGATCGCGATGGTCGGGGCCGAGCGCCTTTTGGTCGATCGCCAGCGCGCGCTGGTACAGCGGCTCGGCCTCGCCATAGCGGCCTTCATTGTCATAAAGGAACGCGAGATTGACGAGGCTTTGGGCGACATCGGAATCGTTCGGGCCGAGCGCCTTCTCGCGGATCGCCAGCGCGCGCTGATAAGGCGGCTCGGCGGCGCCGTAACGGCCTTGCGCGACATAGAGCCCGCCCAGATTGTTGAGCGCGACCGCGACGCCGAGATCGTCGGGGCCGTTCGCCTTTTCGACGATCGCCAGGGCGCGCTTCAAAAGCGGCTCGGCCTCGTCATAGCGGCCTTCATCGTCATAGAGCGAGGCGAGGTTGTTGAGGCTTTGGGCGATATCGGGATCGTCCGGGCGCAGCACCTGTTCGCGGATGGCGAGCGCGCGCTTGTGGAGCGGCTCCGCCTCGTCATATTGGCCCGCGTCGCGATAGCTCATCGCGAGTTTGTTGAGCACCCGCGCGACTTCGGCGTGGTTGGGGCCGAACGCCGTTTCGTCGATCGCCAGGGCCCGCTTATAAAGCGTCGCGGCGTCGTCATTGCGGCCTTGCGCGCGGTAAAGGTCGCCGAGATTGGTCAGGCCGATGGCGTAATTCGTGCTGTCGGCGCCGGATTCCTTTTGCGCCAGGGCGAGCGCCTTCTTGCCCCAAATCTCGGCTTCGGCGTCGTTGCCGGCGTCGCGAAGGTCGCTGGTTTTTTGCCATGCCTGCTTGAGCGCATCCGACTGCGCGATACCGGGCGCGGCGGCGGCGCATAGCGCCGCCAGCAGCGGCAAGATCAAGATGAACCGGAAACGCATGCCTTAGGCGGGTAGTGTCTCAGTTACTGAGACACTACCCGGATTTCAAACTGAGACGCTACTTTTAGGCGACTTCGTCGGTCCAGACCCGGAAATTGACCAGCGTGTTGGGGCCGAAGGTGTGGGTGATCGGCACGTCGGCGGCGTCGCGGCCTTGCGCGATCAGCACCCGGCCGATGCGCGGCACGTTGTTGCGCGGGTCGAAGCTGTACCACCGGCCGCCGAGATAGGCCTCGAACCAGCCGGCGAAATCCATCGGGCCATAAGGCGGCGGCACGCCGATATCGCCGAGATAGCCGGTGCAATAACGCGCCGGGATGTTCATGCAGCGGCACAGCGCTATGGCGAGGTGCGCGAAATCGCGGCACACGCCGGTGCCTTCGTTGAAGGCCTCCCACGCCGTCTTGGTCGGGCGCGCATGCTCATAGCCGAACTTGATGCGGCGGTTGACGAAATCGCAAATCGCCTGGACCCGCGCCCAGCCCGGCGGCGACCTGCCGAACAGGTTCCAGGCCACCTCGGTCAGGCGGTCGGTCTCGCAATAGCGGCTGCCGAGGAGATAGGTCAGCGTCTCCGCCGGCAAATCCTGCACCGCGTGCTCGAAGGCCCCGGGCACCACCGCGTCCGGCAGGCCGCTGTCGCGGACCACGCCGTCGGCCGACAGGCGCATCGGGCCGGGGGGCGCCACGAACCGGCTGCACCAATTGCCGAACATGTCGCGATAGGGATAGATCGGCACGGCGGGGCTGGTGGTCAGGTAGTCGGGCACCACGATGTCGGATGCCCGCGTGAAATGAATGCCCATGACCATGAACACCGGCGTGGCTTGCGGAAAGTCGTAGATCAATTCATAGCCGACGCGAATCTTCATCCGAAATCCCCTGAATGTCACGATCGCCCATGCCGAAAGACCGGGCGTCGCGGGAGCCATGCAATTCCGATGACTCGACGGCTATCCCTCCAAAAAATGGCCGAGCGCCATCAGGGGGCGAATGCGATCGCAAATGATCTTGGTGATCGCCAGCATCGGCACCGATAGGATCGCACCGGGCACGCCCCACATCCAGAACCAAAAGATCAGCGCCAGGATGACCAGCACCGGGTTGAGCGTGAACCGCCGCGCCAGCAGCAGCGGCGTCACCACCTCGCCTTCGATGACATGGATGGCGAGGTACAAAACCACCGGGAGCAACGCGCCCCACAGGGAATCGAAGCTCAACAAGCCGGCCAGGAAGATGATCGCCATGCCGGTGAGCGGGCCGAGGACCGGCACGTAATTGAGCAGGAAGGCGACGGCGCCCCACAGCACCGGATCGCCGAGGCCGGAGAAATGCATCGCCGCGGCGGTGGCGATGCCGACGGCCGCGTTCATCGCCGTGATCGTGACCAAATAGGCCGAAATGTCGTGCTCGATGCGCTGCGAAATATCGACCGCCTGCCGCTTGTCATGGAAGCGGGGCAGGATTTCGACGCCGCGGCGCAAGAAGGTATCGCCGGACACCAGCAGGAAGAACAGCACCAGCATGGTGGTGAACAGCCCGCCGATCGCGGCGCGCATGCCGCCGAACAGCGTGCCGGCGAAGCCGCTCGGCATCGCGACCGTCGCGCCGCTCGGCCCCGGTCCCGCCGTGACCTGCTCGGCCTGGTGCAGAATTCGCTGCAGCGCGTCGAACGGCGCGCGCAAGAATTTCAAATGCTCCACCAGGCGGGGGATGCCCTCGGGCAGCTTCGCCGCCCAGGCTTCCGCCGGGCCCGACAGCACGGTGCCGATCCCGGCGAGGCCGCCGACGACCAGCAGGATGATGAGCAGCGCGCCCAGCGCGCGCGGAATATGCGCCCGCTCCAGGAGGCGCATCGCCGGCTGCAACATGAGCTTGAGGATGAAGGCCAGGATCACCGGCAGAATGATCGCGCTCGCGACATAGAGTGCCGCGAAGGCGCCGAGGATGAACAGCCCGCCGAGAAAGATCGTCCGCGGGTCGGAGGGCAGCGGCATTTTCGATGGCGCTTCGGCCGGCGCCGCGGCGGCGTGGTCTCGGTCTAACTCGCCGATCATTTGGCCCGGGCCGGTCAGTGCAGCCCGAAATAACCGATGACAAACAAGACCACGACGATGACGCCGATAATGGTGAAGATGTTCATGTGCTGCTCCGAAGGGGCCGCGACCCAGGGGTGACCGACCGAGCCTAGCCCGCGACCGGGCGGCGGCGGCAGGCTCGGAAATTACTCAGCCGGCGCCGCAGGCGGCGAGGCCGGGGGGTGGCGCGGTTTTCGATTGTATTGAATTACCGCCTCACCCTACCCTCTCAAGCCACACGCAAACGAGGGCCGCATGATCTACGAGCTGCGTATTTATCGTTGCCTGCCGGGGCGCCTGCCGGCGCTGCTGACGCGCTTCGAGACCCACACCTTGCGCATCTGGGAGCGGCTCGGCATCCGCCAGGCCGGCTTCTGGACGCAAACCGTCGGCGAGGCCAACGGCGACCTCTATTACCTGTTGCAATGGGAATCGCTGGCCGAGCGCGAGCGCAAATGGAATGTCTTCATCGCCGACCCGGAATGGAACGAGAAGCGCGCGGAGAGCGAGCGCGACGGCCCGATCGTCGCCAATATCGCCAATTCCTTCCTCCGCCCGACCGCGTTCTCCTCGGTGAAATAGGCTATGCCGCGAGCGGGATCGGGTTGTCGGCCGGCGGATCGATCTGGAACGTCGCGGCGGTGAGGCAGGTCATCGAGAAATTGCCGGTGGTCGCGACCAGCGCCACCAGGCTCTCGATGCCCATGGTCTTTTCCGCGGCGGCATAGGTTTCGTCGCTGAGGCCCTTGTTGGCGAGGATTTCGCGCGCCACGGCGAGGCAGGTCCGCTCGCGCGCGTCGGCGAGGTCGGGCGTCCGGCGCGCGTTGATCGCGTCGATCACCGACCGGTCGAGGCCGATCGCGAGCGAGGCGCGCGCTTGCGCGAACCACGGATAGCGCGCGTTCCAGTGCCGGGCGACGGCCAGATTGACGATCTGCCGCTCGCGGGCGGAGAGCGGCCCGCTGCCGAGGCAGTTCCTCAGGTTCTGCGCGGCCTCGAACAATTTCGGCAAGCGGATATAGGCGTAGAACGGCCCGCCCACGGGATTCCCGGATTTTATCGCGGCGTCGTGGACGCGCGCCTGCTCGGCGTTCATCGCGGCGCGGTCGATGATGGCGATGCGTGTCATGCGTTTCTCCCGCTCCGGTTTTTGTCGCAGTCCGATCCGGCCCGATCGAAAGACCACCCTATCGGCGCAAGCCGGGTCACACCACCTTATCCGTCACCCCGCCGCAACCACCCCGGCGAAAGCCGGGGTCCGGGGTTAAGGTCTCGTCGCCGCTCCCAATTCGTCGGACCGGAGCCTGCGCGAGGTTAGCAGCGGCGTGAGCACCGCGCGAGCCGCAACCGAACGCCGTCATCGCCGCCCCGGGATGGAATGAGCGGCGCGGCTAAAGCGAACGTGCCGGCCCGCCCGCCGCCAATAACGCCAATTCCTAATCTCCGCCCGACCACGTTTTCGTGGGTTGCGTGGGTGTTGTTTCTTGTCGTGCCGGAATGTGCGGTCGACCGTGTCCCGCAAGGCTCGCTAAGCCGCCAATCTGACGCGAGCACGGCGCGCCCATGTTTTAGCAGTAGCCGCTGGGACATTTAGCCGGAAGCCAATCTCTTCAAAGGTTTCGCCGAAACCGACCGCGATTAGGACCTTCCAGTCAATAGGGCGGCATTCTCGTTCGCAGCGTCTAAGTTCCAACCGCGCGATGATCCGACTTTCGTCGCTGGCCGCCAGGGGCCACAGTACCAGCATATTGTTGAGAAGGAGTCGGCGACGCTGGCGATGTTTCGCCGCACGGTTAACGAGCAAATTAGCGTGGGTAGTTTCGGAAATGGGCTGGTCGCGCTCGATTTCATCAAGCACGACATCAGCGGCTTCATCAGCGGCCCATGATTTGTCCGAAATCGTAAAGGTATCGGCGATACGTTGAGCGCGGGCGTACGACGCCCACAGATCGTTTGAATCCATAGATCACCCTCTTTCTATGCGCGGCGGCTGTCGCCACGCTGGTGGTTCGGAGGCGCGGCGTTCAAGGCCCATACGCGCCCGCCTCAAGGACGCTGTGCCTTGAGGCGGACGGAACTCGTACGAACCGACGAACGCTGAATCCTCTAACCCTTATAATGCCCTAGGGTCGGGACTCATAACCAGTAGCAGATTGTGGCGGCGATGCAGACGGCGGCGAGGAAGTTTTGGGCGAGGCGATCGTAGCGGGTTGCGACTCTGCGGAAATCTTTGAGGCGACCAAACATTCGCTCGATGGC
>JAATGI010000173.1 GCA_015654725.1 Rhodospirillales bacterium | reverse complement strand
TCGTTTCCGCCTACGGCACCAACCAAATCGCGCCCGCCATGCCGGTGGTGATGGAGCACGACATGGCGTTCATGGCGCTGTTCGGAACCGCCGTGAACGACAAATTCAAATACGACAAATATTTCCAGATCCTGCCCAACGGCAAGGACACCGCGGTGGCGCCGTCGAAGGGCTGGTTCGAGGTCGCCATGACCATGAACCCGAAGCCGAAGACCGTGGCGCTGATCGCGGCCGACGCCGAATACGCGCAGAACGTGATCGCCGGCGCGCGGACGGTGGTGAAGGAATTGGGCCTCCAGACCGTCTATGACCAGAAATACGATCCCAAGACGGTGGATTACGCGCCGATCCTGCGCGCGGTGCAGGCGACCAACCCCGACATCATCTATGTCGCGTCCTATCCGCCCGACACGGTCGGCCTGGTCAAGGCGGCGCATGAATTGGGCCTCAAGACGGAAATGTTCGGCGGCGGCATGATCGGCCTTGCCTTCGCGCCGATCAAAGTGGCGCTGGGACCGCTCTTGAACGGTATTACCGCCTACGATGTCTATGTGCCCGAGCCGACCATGAAGTTCCCCGGCATCGAATCCTTCCTGACGCGCTATCAGGCGATCGCCGGCAAGGCGGACCCGCTCGGCTTTTATCTGCCGCCCTTCGCCTATGCCGAATTGCAGGTGCTGAGCGAGGCGGTGACGGCGGTGGGCTCGCTCGACCAGGAAAAGCTCGGCAAATACCTGCACCAGGCGACTTTCCATACCATCGTCGGCGAGGTGAAATTCGCCGATAACGGCGAGTGGGAAAAAGGCCGCGTGCTGTTCGTGCAGTATCAGGGCATCGATGCCAGCGGCGTCGAGCAGTTCAAGCAGGCCGGCAAGCAGGTGATCCTCTACCCGCCCGAATTCGTCTCCGGCAAGCTGATCTATCCCTATTCGACGAAGTAACGGTTCTTCCTAACGAATTGCCATCCAATCCCTCCCCCTCGATGGGGGAGGGGGTTAAACGCACCTGATCGATTGCAGTGCGTCTCGAAGCATTACGCGTGCGCGATCAATTCGCGCATGGCGTGAGCGTCGGATTCGACTTCCTCGATCCGGCTCTTGACCACGTCGCCGATGCTGACGATGCCGGCGAGTTGGCCGCGCTCCACCACCGGGATGTGGCGCACCCGCCGCTCGGTCATCAGCATCATCAGATCCGAAACCGAATCGCCCGGATCGCAGCGCACCACGTCGCGCGTCATCAGCGCCGAGACGAACAATTCGGCGAGGTGAGCGCCGTGATCCGGCAAGGCATGCACGATGTCGCGCTCGGAAATAATGCCCTCGATGGTGCGGCCGTCGCGGCTGACCACCAGAGCGCCGATGCCCTTGCGGCGCATCGTCATCGCCGCCTCGCCGACCTTGGCTTCGGGCCGGATGGTCTCGACGTCACGGCCCTTGGCGCGCAGAATTCGTTGAATATTCATGTCCGTCTCCTTCCTCATGGTCGCGCCTCCGCTCTCGCGGCGAATGGCGCTCCTCGAAGGGAGCCGAACGGGCAAAGCCGGCCCGGCTCCCACCCATGACAGGAAATTTAGGAACGGCGCGCGGGGTTTCAACTCCCTAAGCGGCGTTTTTGCCCCACAGCCGCGCTGAGACCAGATCGGCGCCGTCGCGGATCGATTTGAGCTTGAGCCACACCACCGGGGCGATCACCCATTCGCGCCCGGTGAAGGTGCCGAAGCCGCAATCGGCGCCGGCGATGACCCGCTCGCGGTCGCCCACCGCCGCGACCGCCTCCTCGATGCGCCGCGCCACCACCTGCGGATGCTCGACGAAATTGTTGGTGGAATCGATCACGCCCGGAATCAGGACCATGTGAGACGGCAGCTTGTGGTGCTTCAGCGCCTCGTATTCGTGCGCGTGGCGCGGATTGGAGAATTCGATCGACAACGCGCCGACATGCGCGCCGTACAGCACCGGCAGGATTTTTTCCAGCGCCACGTCATGGATATGCGGCCCGTCCCAATTGCCCCAGCAGACATGCAAGCGCACGCGGTCGGCGGGAATCCCCTCGATGCCCTTATTGACGGCGGCGATATGGGTTTCGATCGCCGCGATGAAATCGGCGTCGGAGACATCGCGATAGAACATCGAGCGGTCCATGGCGAGATCGGGGGCGTCGATCTGCAACACCAGCCCGGCTTCGTGGATCGCGCGATATTCATGGCCGAGCTCGCGCGCCAGCGCCATGAGATAGGCTTCCTGGCTGTCGTAATAGGCGTTCATCATGGTCGAGGCGCAAATCCCCGGCGACGGCGCGGTCATGAAGGATTCGGGAAAGGCCGCGAGCGCCTTCACCGCGGATTGAAAGCGCACGATCTCGGCCTCGATCGCTTCCTTGCCGAGATAATGAATCTCCGCTTGGGCCTCGGGCGCATTCTGCATGCGGCTACGGCGCGGGAAGCGGCGCAGCAGCGCCTCGGTCAATTCCGGAAATTCCTCATAGTCGCGGCCGCGGCGGCGCTTCGATTCGCCGGCGAAGCCCGACATACGCTGCGGGATATAGGTCTGGAAGCCGACCCGCTGCTGCTCGCCGTCATTGCCGATATCGATGCCGGCCTCTTTCTGTTTCGCCACCACATGGCGCACCGCGCCATCCATCTCGGCGGCGAATTTCACGTCGTCGATTTTGTCGCCGGCCTCGCGCGCGATCAAAAGGTCCGACAGCGCCTCGCCGCGCGGCAGGCTGCCGACATGGGTGGTGAGAATGCGCTCGCGGCTGGTTAGCATCTCTTGGTCTCCCTTTTCCGCAGATTAACCGCCAAACCGCCAAGGCGCCAAGAGTCCGAATTCAATCTCTCCACCGCCATACCGGCGCGATCCCCGGGTCAAGCCCGGGGAGGTATCCACGTTTGGAATGGACCCCGACTTTCGTTGGGGTGGAAAATTGCTATTGTTCTTTGCGTCTTAATGTCTTGGCGGTTCAGAATTTTATTCGGCCGGTTCGAGTTCCTTTTCCGCCGCTGCCTTCGGCGCGCGGAAATCCTCGATGAGCCGGTCCCAGTTGCGGTCGAATTTGTCGAGTGCCGCGAGCTTGACCGGGCCGAAGCCGCGCACCTGATCGGGCGATTCGGCCAAAGCCAGCGCCGCGCGATGATTGCCCGCGCCGAGACTTTGCCCGATCGTATCGAGGCATTGCTCATATTGCCGGATGAGCGCGCGCTCGCGTTTGCGCTCTTTCGACCAGCGGAACGGATCGAGCGGCGTGCCGCGCAGGAATTTCAGCGCCGCCAGCAATCGGAACACGCGCATGAGCCACGGCCCGAAACTCATCTTGCGCGGCCGGCCCAGATTCGGATCGAACCGCGCCAAGAGCGGCGGCGCCAGATGGAAGGTGAGGCGCGGCGCGCCCTCGAAACTCTCGGCCAGTTGCTTGGCGAAATCGGGATGGAGGAACAGGCGCGCGACCTCGTACTCGTCCTTATAGGACAGCAGCTTGGCGTAATTGACCGCGACCGCGCGGGCGACATCGTCGCTGCCGGCGACGGTATTTTCGCGCGCGCGGATATTCGTCACCGTCTTGCGGTATTTGGCGGCGAGCCGGCGGCCTTGATAAGCCGTGAGATGCGCGGCGCGATGCTCGATAATCTCGTCGAGGCTCATCTCTTCGAGGGTGCGGTGCTTCTTCTCGCCCTCGATCAGCGCCGCCGTTTTCTCCGGATAAGCCGCGGCATAACGGCCCCAATCGAAGGCGGCGAGATTGAAGGGCACGGCGACGCCGTTCAGTTCGATGGCGCGCCGCAGCGCCGCCGCCGAAATCGGCAACAGGCCCTGCTGATAGGCGTAGCCGACCATCATCATGTTGGACGCGATCTCGTCGCCGAGCGCCTTCGCGGCGAGGCGGTGGAAATCGAATTCCAGCAATTTGGCGACCGAGCCGTCGATGGCGGCGAGCGATTCCTTGGCGCGGAAATCGAAATTGCGGTCGCGAATGAAATTAGCCACCGGCGAATTATGCGCGTCGACGATGGCGCGGCTGCGCTCGGGCGAAATCAGCGTCAGCGCCTCTTTCGAGGAGGCGACGACGCGGTCGGCCGCGATCAACAGATCGGCATGGCCCAGCGGCACATGGGGCGCGGCGATGTCCTCGGCATGGGGCGCGAGGCGAACATGCGAAATGACGGCGCCGCCTTTTTGCGCCAGGCCCGACACGTCCTGAACCAGCGCGCCGTGGCCGTCGAGATGCGCCGCCATGCCGATCATGCGGCCCACGGTCAGAACGCCGGTGCCGCCGACGCCCGCGACCGCGATGTTGTAGGCGATGCCCGCCGGCCGCGCCGGCAAGACCGGCTCGGGCGGCGATGCCGCCGGCAATTCGAGGCCCGCCTTGCCCTTGCGCAACACGCCGCCCTTCACCGTGACAAAGGACGGGCAAAAGCCTTTGACGCAAGAGAGATCGACATTGCACGCATTCTGGTCGATCGAGCGCTTGCGGCCGAATTCGGTCTCCATCGGCTCGACCGCGATGCAATTGCTCTGCTCCGAGCAATCGCCGCAGCCCTCGCACACCGCGGTGTTGATGAGCGCGCGCTCGGTCGGTTTCTCGGCGAGGCCGCGCACGCGCTTGCGGCGCAATTCCGTGGCGCAGGTCTGGTCGTAGATCATCGCGGTGCAGCCGGGAATGTCGCGCAAAATTTCCTGCACGCGGTCGATGAAATCGCGCTCGCGCAGGATCGTGCCGGGAGCGAAATCGGCGCCCTTATAGCTTTCGGGATGCGCCGACAGCACATAGATTTGGCCGACGCCCTCGGCCTTCAATTGATGCGTCAGTTGCGGCACCGAGAGCGGCCCATCCACCGCCTGGCCGCCGGTCATGGCGACGGCGTCGTTGAACAGGATCTTGTAGGTGACGTTGGCGCCCGAGGCGACCGCCTGGCGCACCGCCAAGATGCCGCTGTGGAAATACGTGCCGTCGCCGAGATTGGCGAAGATATGCTTCTCGTTGGTGAAGGGCGCGAGGCCGACCCAGTTCGCGCCCTCGCCGCCCATCTGGGTGAAGGTCTCGGTGTTGCGGTCCATCCAGCTCGCCATGAAATGACAGCCGATGCCGGCGACGGCGCGGCTCCCTTCCGGCACGCGGGTCGAGGTGTTGTGCGGGCAGCCGGGGCAGAAATGCGGCGTGCGGGTCGAGGCCGGCACGTAACGGTCGAGCTGCTTGCGGCGATGGTGCCAGGCCTCGATCCGCCCGACGAGATGGCGGCGGATGTCATGCGGCAATTCGAGCTTCACCAGCCGCGACACCAGAATCTCGGCGATGCCCTCTGACGGCAGCTCGGTATCGAGCGGGAACACCGGCTGGTCGTTCTCGTCGAACTTGCCGACGATGCGCGGCCGCGTGTCGGAATGCCAATTGAACAGCGCCTGCTTGATCTGGTTCTCGACCATCTCGCGCCGTTCCTCGACGATGAGGATTTCCTTCATGCGCTCGGCGAAGCGGCGGATGCCGTGCGGCTCCAACGGCCAGGGCATGCCGATCTTGTAAAGCCCAAGCCCGATCGCCTCCGCCATCGCGGCATCGATGCCGAGCCAGGCCAGCGCCTCGCGCACTTCCTCGTAAGCCTTGCCCGAGGCGACGATGCCATATTGCGCGTTCGCCGGGCGGATGATGGCGCGGTCGATATTGTTGGCGCGGGCGAAGGCGAGCGCGGCATAGCCTTTGTAATTCTGCAAGCGATGGTCCTGGCCCAAGCGCTCGTCGGGCCAGCGCAGATTGAGTCCGCCCGGCGGAATCGTGAAATCGCTCGGGATGACGATGTCGAATTGCTCGCGCGCCAGATCGACGGTCGCGGTCGATTCCACCGTGTCGGCGATGGTCTTCATCGCGACCCAGCAGCCGGAATAGCGCGACATGGCGATGCCCATCAGGCCCATGCGCACGAATTCATGCCCGCTCGACGGAAAAAGCACCGGGATCAAGGCCGAGGCGAAGGTGTGCCCGCTTTTATGCGGGGTGGTGGAGGATTTTGCGCCGTGAACGTCGCCCGAGACGCAGAGCCACCCGCCAATGCCCCGCCAGCCGGGCGCGTTG
>JAATGI010000022.1 GCA_015654725.1 Rhodospirillales bacterium | reverse complement strand
GGGGAGGATGTCTTGTTCACGCAAATTCTTGATCCGCTGGGCAACCTGACGGTCACCTGCCTTGTCGCACTGATTCCCGTCGTGCTGCTGCTTGTGCTGCTCGCCTTCCTGCGCGTGACGGCCTGGCTGGCCGTGCTGATCGGCGCAATCGTCACCTTCGCGCTCGCCGTATTGGTGTGGGGGATGCCGGTGGATGACGGCGCCCGCGCTTATGTCTATGGCGCGGCGACCGGCGTGTGGAGCGTCGACTGGATCGTGTTGTGGGGCCTCGTCCTGTTCAACACGTTGACCGAGACCGGCGTATTCGAGAATTTTCGTCGCTGGCTGATCTCGAAAGGCACCGCCGACGTGCGCGTGCAGACCATGCTGTTCGCCTGGGCGTTCGGCGCCTTGCTCGAAGGACTGGTCGGCTTCGGCTATCCCTGGGCGGTGGTGGCGCCGATCCTGATCGTGCTCGGCATTCCCGATCTCGACGCGCTCCGGGTCGCGGCCATCGCCAACAACGCGCCGGTGTCGTTCGGCGCCTTGGGCGCGCCGATCATCGCGCTGGCCGCGGTGACGGCCGGCACGCTGGGCCTGGCGCCCAACGATTTGCTGCTGCCGTTTTCGGCGTCGGTCGGCAAGATCGTCGCGATTCTGGCGCTGCTGCCGCCCTGGATTCTGATCTATCTCGTCAGCGGCAAGCGCGGCTTTGCCGAAGGCTGGCCGCTCGCGATCGTCGGGTCGCTCGGCTATATCGCGGGCCAGCTTCCGGTAGCGGTCTATCTCGGTCCCTATCTGCCGGATATCGCCGGCGCCATCGTCTGTTTCGGCGTGCTGTTGCTGTTGTTGAAGGTGTGGCGGCCTCGCACCATGCTTGGCTATGGCGGACAGCCGCTGAGCCAAGCCGAGATTCAGCGCGCGAACGCCCGCCACGGCCTGTCCACCACCGAGGTGCTTCAAGCCTGGATGCCGTTCGCCGTGCTGGTAATCGTGGTGGTGCTGTGGACCGGGCCGTGGTCGCCGCTGCCGAAAATCATTCCGTTCGCCGCCAAGGTTGTCGCCCATTCGGCGGTGGCGCCGGGAACCACGGTCGCCGCGGTATTCAACTTCACGCCCTTCGTCGCGGGCACGGCGATTCTGGCGTCTTGGGTCATCGTGGCGCTGCTGTTGCGCGTGCGCCGCCAACAATTGGCCGAGATATTCGCGCGCACCTTCAAGCAAATGTGGGGCGCGTTGCTCGTGGGCGTGTTCATTTTCGGCCTGGCCTATGTCTATAATTTCTCGGGCATGGCCGGCTCGCTCGCCTTCGCCTTTTCCAAGATCGGCTGGGCCTTCATCATCGTGGCGCCGGTCCTGGGTTGGATCGGCGTGGCGCTTTCCGGCAGCAACACCTCGACCAACGCGATGTTCGGCACGTTCCAAGCGATCGTCGGCAAGCTGTTGGGATTCCCGCTTTTGCTGTTGCCGACGCTGAATTCGGTCGGCGCCGAGATCGGCAAGCCGGTGGCGCCGCAAACCGCGAGCGTCGGAGTCTCGACGACTCGCTTCGTCAGAAACGAGGGCGAAGTCATCCGCCACAATATGGGCTGGACCTTCGTGCTGCTCGGCTATCTCGTGCTGATCGGGATCGCGTGTCTATTGTTCTTTCCCGACATCGCGACGCTGCCGAAATAGCGTGCCGGCGCCATTTGGCGCGTCGAGAGGAGAAGGCGAGAAGAGAAAATTCAAGCCGCCGAGACACAGGGCCACCAAGGACGCGTTGACGTAGCGGTGGCGCGGTGTCTCGGCGTTCCGATCGCCCCGCCACCGCGCCGCGTCCCCTTGCCGCCGGGGAACGGCGCGGAAGCGGAGAGGCGATCGCATCGATCCCAAAGCGCTAAAACGGCAGGATGAAATCGACCGCCAGGGTCTCCTGCGTGCGGCTGTGCGGGACGCCGCTCGCGTTGTAATCGAAAGCCCGGGGGCCGGCCAAGACGTCGTCAACCCGGAATTCGGGCCGGATCACGAAGCCTTTGAAAATGTCAGCCACCGGCGGCTTGATATTGAGTCCGATCGAAAGCTCGCCATAGGTGGTCGGCGCGCCGGTGCCGAAGGTCGAGCACGGCCGATTCGGCGGCCCGCCATATTCGCAATTGACGAAGTCGAAATTGCTGCCGGGGAACGCGGTGACGAAGAAGCCCTCGGCGTCGCGGAACACTTCGCCGCGCCCCACCACCGAGACGATGTCGGACCAATTGTAGATGAGATACTCGGCGAGGCCGCCCGCGCTCGGGCTGATGCTGTGGCCGCCCGGCGAGCTGAACGGCCCGTCATCATGGATCACGTTGAATTCGGTGATCGAGGTCAGCGCCGGATTGATCTTCCAGGTCACGACGACGTCGCCGTAATAGCGCATCGCGCTGTTGCAGTTATAGAGAACGCCCGGCACGCCGCACGAATCCTCAGGGCCGATATTCGTGCTCGCGAGGATCGACAGGCTGTCGGAAATGTTGAAGCCGATGCCGCCTTCGCCCGCCGGCACGGCGTTGTTGTCGCCGGAGCCGAGCGAGGTGTTCACGCCGGTGATGATCCCGGTATAGAGATCGATCAGCGGGCTGACATGGGTGACCAGCATCGCCCCGGTATCCTTGAGCGGCAGGCCGAAATTGAAGATGTAGGAATGCGAATAGAAATAGTTGGTGCGCGGGTCGAGCTGGGTCATGGAATCTCCTCGTGCCTGGCGGGGCGGAACCCCCGAGCTGGTGATGCGGGAGACGCTAGGAACCGGGTGTTTCGACGAACGTCGATCGAGGTGAAGGGCAGGTTCCGCGAAAGATATAGGGCTGTAGGACAGCTTCAGGCCGGCTGGTGGAACACGTCGGGGTCGTCCCGGAAGGCCTCGATCGCGACCCGCAGGTGGTCGT
>JAATGI010000365.1 GCA_015654725.1 Rhodospirillales bacterium | reverse complement strand
GGAAGTCGCTGCAATTGGCGACCTTGGCCAAGGCGACGAAGCCGCGCTCGCGCAGCACCAGCGCCTCGCCGCGCACCACCCGGGCATAAAGCACCCAGTACACGATCACGATGCTCGACAGCACCGTGGTGAAGCCGCCGCCCACGGCGCCGCCGATCAGGATGATGAGCAGGATCGCCGGAATCGCGAACACGATATCGGCGATGCGCATGATGACGTTGTCCACGGCGCCGCCGTAATAGCCCGCCACCATGCCCGCGGAGACGCCGATAATCGACGACAGCACGACACTGGCGAGCGCCACCTCGAGGGCGACGCGCGACCCTTCCATCAGGCGGCTCAGCAGATCGCGGCCGAACTGGTCGGTGCCGAGGATGAAATCCCAACTGCCGCCTTCCATCCAGGCGGGCGGTTTGCGGGGCGACAGCAGATCGATCGCGGTCGGATCATGGGGGAAGACCCAGGAGCCGAATATGCCGCATATCACCACCGGCGCCAGCAGCAGGATCGGCAGCCACGGCACCCGTCGCAGCTGAATCGCGAACGGCCGCTGGACTTTTTGCGTATCGAGGACGAGCGTCGCCATGCGCGCCCCTATGCCGCCGCGGCGCGGCCGTCACGGCCCATCGGCGGAGGCCCGGCAAGAGCTTGGGCCTTCATATCCTACCTCCCATGCCACCCCAGGATCGGAAACGGTCGTCGACCACCGTCCGCGCATCTTCTTATTTCAGATAATGATCATGCGCTAGCCCCCCCGTACTTGTCGAGCCGCGGCCGGTTTTTCTTTGCGGGGATGGACAAGGGCTTGTCTCGAATGTTAGCTTGAATAACGATAAGCAAAACTGCCCGCCGAGGGATTTGGCGAGGCTGTGGGCGACAAGATAACGACAATGGGAGGGAGGTTTATAACCATGACATACCGGTTTTTCGGCGCGCTCGCCGCAGCGGTGGGCGCGGTCGCGATCCTGGCGGGGTCGGCGATGGCGCAGGATAAGGCGCTTCAGATCGCCATCAACGCCGATCCCGACGTGCTCGACATGACGCAATCGACCAACCCACCGCAGGGCTTGGCGACGCTGAACAACGTGTACGACTCGCTCGACAACCAGGATCCCAAGGGCGACATGATTCCGGGCCTGGCGACATCCTGGGATATTCTCGACGGCGGCAAGGTCATCGTCTTTCACCTGCGCCACGGCGTCACGTTCCATTCCGGCGACCCGTTCACCGCCGCGGACGTGGTCTGGAGCCACGAGCGCCAAATAAAGAAGGCGTTTTTCTACGGCGGCTTCGCCCGCTTTATCGATAAGGTCGAAGCGGTCGATCCCTTTACCGTCAAATTCACCTTCAAGCAGCCGGACGCCGTGTATTTGCCGGTCCACCCGATGATTATCGCGTCGAAGACCTATTTCGACCGCGTCGGCGAGGCCGAGTTCGCCAAGCATCCGGTTGGAACCGGCCCGTACAAGATCGTGAATTACGCGCCCGCGCAATATCTCGATCTCACCGCCTATGACGGCTATTGGGGCACGAAACCGCAAATCAAGAACGCGCACTTCACATTCGTGAAGGACGACAATACCCGGCTCGCCAAGCTCCAGGCCGGCGAGGTCGATATGATCATGGCGACGCCTTATGCCGCCTATGACGGGCTGCAGAAGGCCGGATTCACCCTGGTCAAGCTGCCGGTCCATCCGACCCAGTCGGTCCAATTCCAATTCACCAACACCCACACGCCCTGGCACGATGTCCGCATCCGCCGGGCAATCGCCTACGCCGTCGACAAGAAGGCAATCGTCAACGGCCTGCTGCACGGCATTCCGACCGACTATCCGCGTCTGATGCCGGACGAGATCGGCTACGATCCGGGTCTGATGGACTACAAATACGATCCGGCGAAGGCGAAGCAGCTTGAGGCCGAGGCGGGCTATCCCAACGGCTTCAACATGCCGCTCTATTATTCGGCGGGGGTCTATTTCGGCACCCAGGAGACGGCCGAGGCGGTCGCGCTTTACCTGAAGCAGAACCTCAATGTCACCAGCCGAGTTCAAGGGATCGAGCTGATCCAACTCTTGCAGCTGATCGGGAAGAGCGCGCGCGATCCCGCGGCTGAATACGTCGCGGTCGCCGGCCTACCGGTGGCGAAT
>JAATGI010000423.1 GCA_015654725.1 Rhodospirillales bacterium | reverse complement strand
GATGCGGGCCGTGGTGGTCTTGCCGACGCCGCGCACGCCGGTGAGGATGAAGGCATGCGCGATCCGGCCCGTGGCGATTGCATTCGTGAGCGTCCTCACCATCGCTTCTTGACCGATCAGTTCGGCGAAGCGTTGCGGCCGGTATTTGCGCGCGAGCACGCGATAGGCGCTGCCGGGCTCACTCATATTATGGCGTGCTCTGTCATTGGAGGCGGTGGGAGACTGAACGACGACCCAGCTCGAAACTCGTTACGGCTGCTTCCTTCCGGACCTGACCGGGTTGGCGAGGGACCTGCCCGCCGCCAGCCTCCCGACGCCACTATATCAGGTCGCCCGCGGTGAGTCGCAAGCGGGAACCGCGCTAGGCAAGGCCGCCGCCAGGTCGTAGAAATGAAGGATAAAGGATCGAGCATCGCATGAAGAACCTCAAGGGCAAGACCGCCTTCATCACCGGCGCCGCCTCGGGCATGGGGCGCGGCATGGCACGCATCTTCGCGCAAGCCGGCGTCAATGTCGCGCTCGGCGACATCGATGTCGCGAGCCTCGAAGCGGCGCGGGATGAGATCGCCGGCCTGGGCGTGGTCGCGCGGGCCTATTTGCTCGATGTCTCCGACCGCGCGCAGATGTACGAAATCGCCGACGCGGTCGAGAGCGATTTCGGCAGGGTCCATATCGTCTGCAACAATGCCGGGGTCGGCTCCGGGGCGCCGGCGCTCGACGAGACGCCGGACGAGATTTTCGACTGGATGTTCGCGGTCAATACCATGGGGCCTATTAACGGCTTCAAGGCCTTCGCGCCCAAACTCAAGAAACATGGCGAGGGCGGCCATATCGTCAACACCGCCTCTATCGCGGGGGTTCGCATCGCGCCGGGCATGAATAACGGCATTTATGCCGGGACCAAATTCGCGGTGGTGGCGCTGTCCGTCGCCATGCAGGATGCGATGGCGCCGCACGGCATCGGCGTCTCGGTACTGTGTCCCGCGGGCGTCGATACCAATATCTATCGCGCCGGCAGGGTGCGGCCCGAGCGTTTCGGCGGACCTTTTGAACGGGAAATTTCCGCCACGATGGCGGCGCTCCTGAAGCAGGGCCTTTCGCCCGACCAGATCGGTCGCTATGTGCTGCGTGCGATCGAGGACAATGACTTTTTCATCTTCACCCATCCCGAGACGCGCGAATGGGTAATGGAGTGGCATGCGCGCGTGATGCAGGGCTTCGA
The DNA here is from genome assembly GCA_015654725.1 of Rhodospirillales bacterium. Taxonomy (GTDB): domain Bacteria; phylum Pseudomonadota; class Alphaproteobacteria; order ATCC43930; family CGMCC-115725; genus JAATGI01. The sequence continues at coordinate 1,975 of JAATGI010000423.1, read as the reverse complement.
CCGCGCCGACGACTTGCGCGCGCGGCTCGGCATCAACGCGCCGCCCCAGCCCGATCCGTCGAAAATGAGGAAAGCCTGAGCCTTGCCGAAAGAACCCAATTACTACGCGGCGGGCGGCTATGACCGCGCCGGGCACCGCCGCAAGGACGCGGATTGGCTGGCGACGAGGCTCGATCATCCGACGAGTCGCATCGTGCCGGTGTGGCGTAATCAGAACCTGGTGGAATCCGCGCGCGATGGCGCGCCGCCGCGCGCCGCTTTCCTGACGTGCAGTCAGATCGTCGGCGATGCCGGGCTGGAAGTGTTTTTGGGCGAGGCCGACGACCGGGCCATGTTCGCTCGCGATCTTTCGGGGCATGAGAAGCCGCTCGACATCATTCGCTCCGAAGTGCCGCTTGAATTCGCCGATCTGCGGCGTGTCGGCCCGCTGGTCGGCAATCGCGACGGCTCGCTTATGGCCTATGCGCGGGGCCTGCTCTATTGGCACAGCCGCCACGGTTTTTGCGGCGTCTGCGGCAGCCCGACCAAGAGTGAAGAAGCGGGCCATGTCCGCCGCTGCGTCAATGAGAAATGCGTAGCGCAGCATTTTCCCCGAACCGACCCCGCCGTCATCATGCTGGTCCATGATTGCGACCGCTGTCTCCTCGGGCGGCAGAAGATTTGGCCTAAGGGCATGCATTCGACGCTCGCCGGCTTTGTCGAGCCGGGCGAGAGTCTCGAAGACACAGTCGCGCGCGAAGTGTTTGAGGAAGCCGGAATCAAAGTGACCGATGTGACCTATCATTCGTCGCAGCCCTGGCCCTTTCCGGCCTCGCTGATGCTGGGCTTTTTCGCGCGCGCGCTGACGACCGAGATTCATGTCGACACGTCGGAACTGGAAGCCGCGCATTGGTTCGAGCGCTCCTATTTGATCGAGCATTTGAAGGGCAGCAGCGATTTTTTCGTGCCGCCGCGCGTGGCCGTGGCGCGCCGCCTGATCGACGATTGGCTAGAAGGCAAGGTATAAGATATTCATGGCATCCCGATTTCGTCGCGGCGCCAACGCCTACGACAAACAAGGCCGCGCTTATGTCGTCGAGGATATCGAGGACGGCATCGTTTATTGCTCCTCTGACAGCGGCATGGAAACGGAGTTTCCCGAGGCCGCCTTGACCACCGAGGAGGAGCGGGACGCCCGTTCCGCCGGAAAGCGCGACCGGCTCTATGATCGACTGAAGCAGTCGCGGGTCTATCAGGCGCAGACCGGCAAGCTCGACCGGGCCGCGTCGGAACAGGTGCTGGCGAAGATCGAACGCTTGTTACCCGGCATCCTCGATTTTGCCGCTTTCGCCGCCGCCCGGCGGATCATGAGCGAGGGCGGCGACCGCGACCTCATCGCCACGCTGTCGGTCGCGAAATGCCGCGAGGTGTTCGAGGCGGCCAAGCCCGAGATTCGTGCGACCCTTTTGGCTGGTGCGATGGGCAGCCCGCCCGAGGTGCTGGTCGGCGCGGGAAGGCTCGGCGACAATCTGATGCGGGCGATGCTCGATAAATTTCTCGCCGCCAACGAAGCCGAATTTGACGGCTTCGGCGATCGCGGACGGTAGCGCCCGCCTTTACCGCGTCACACGCCCTCCTTAATATCGCGCGGCAAAGCAACAAAGGGCCGCGTTATGGATCTGCCTCATCTCCACGTCACCGAGGAGGAAGCGCTTCAGTTTCACAAGCTCGGGGTGCCCGGCAAGCTCGAGATCGCCGCGACCAAGCCGCTCACCACCGCGCACGATCTGGCGCTCGCCTATTCGCCGGGCGTCGCTTGGCCGTGCCTCGCGATCCGGCGCGATCCGGCCGCCGCCTATGATTACACCGCCAAGGGCAATCTCGTCGCTGTGATCTCGAACGGCACCGCGGTACTCGGTTTGGGCGATCTCGGCGCGCTCGCGGCGAAGCCGGTGATGGAAGGCAAGGCGGTTCTGTTCAAGCGCTTCGCCGGCAT
>JAATGI010000470.1 GCA_015654725.1 Rhodospirillales bacterium | reverse complement strand
GGATCGAGGCCCTCGATCACCTGGCCGACGAAATTGACCCCCGCCACCTGCTCGGGGCCGGCCGCATCCGCCTTGGCCGCGCCGCCGCCGAGCGCGAGCGCCTTCTTGGCTTCGGCCAGTTCGCGTTCCAGCTTGCGCCGCTCCTCGACCAGGCTGGCGACGCGCGCCGGCAGATCGGCGGGCGCGGTCTTGAGCGCGTCGGCCGTTTGGCGCAGCAAATCCTCCTCGCGATCGATATGGGCTTCAGCGGCGGCGCCCGTCAGCGCCTCGATCCGGCGCACGCCCGAGGCGAGCGAGCTTTCCGACACGATCTTGAACAAGCCGATATCGCCAGTGCGCGCGACATGCGTGCCGCCGCAAAGTTCAACGGAATAATGCCGGGCGTGGTCGTGCCCGTCGGTATCCTCGCCCATGGCGACGACGCGCACTTCGTCGCCGTATTTCTCGCCGAACAGAGCAAGCGCGCCGGCCTCGACGGCTTTGTCCGGAGTGGTCAGCCGCGTCGTCACCTCGCCATTTTGGCGGATGCGATCGTTGACATCGTTCTCGATCGCGACGATGTCGTCATGGCTCATCGGGCGCGGCTGCGAGAAATCGAAGCGCATGCGGTCGGGCGCCACCAGCGAGCCTTTTTGCGTGACATGCCCGCCGAGGCGCCGCCGCAACGCCTGATGCAAGAGATGCGTCACCGAATGATTGGCGCGCAATTTCCGCCGCCGAGCGACATCGACGCGCAGCGACACGGCATCGCCTACTTTAAGCGTGCCGCGCGCGACCGTGCCGAGATGAACGATCAGATCGCCGGCCTCTTTCTGGGTGTCGGTCACGGCGATGTCGGCGCCGGTCGCGGTGAACATCGCGCCGGTATCGCCCATCTGGCCACCGGATTCGCCGTAGAACGGGGTCTGGTTGACGATGATCGCGGCCTCGCTTCCGGCCGTGACCTCGTTCACGGGCTTGCCGCCGACCAGGATCGCCTGGACGACACCCTCGACGTCATGCGTGTCGTAACCGAGGAATTCGGTGGCGCCCAGGTCATCGCGCAGGCCCAGCCAGACATCGCCGGTCGCCGCTTCGCCCGAACCGACCCAGTGCTTGCGCGCTTCCTCGCGCTGCTTTTTCATCGCCGCGTCGAACCGTTCGACTTCGACCGCGATGCCCTTGGCGCGCAACACATCCTGGGTGAGGTCGAGCGGAAAGCCGTAGGTGTCATAGAGCTTGAAGGCGACATCGCCGGGGAACGGAGCGCCGGGCGCGAGCCGCGCCTCTTCGTCCTCGAGGAGCTTGAGGCCGCGTTCGAGCGTCTGGGTAAAATTGGTCTCCTCGAGCTTGAGGGTTTCCGAAATCAGCGCCTCGGCGCGTACCAGCTCGGGAAAGGCGGCGCCCATCTGCCGCACCAGCGCCGGCACCAGGCGCGCCATCAGCGGCTCGCGCGCGCCCAGCATGTGGGCGTGGCGCATGGCGCGGCGCATGATCCGGCGCAGCACATAACCCCTGCCCTCTTTCGACGGCAGCACGCCATCGGCGATCAGGAAAGACGAAGCGCGCAAATGATCGGCGATGACGCGATGCGACACCGCCTGCGGCCCGTCCGCGGCGACGCCCGACGCCTCGGCCGAGGCGACGATCAGCGCGCGCAGAATGTCGGTGTCGTAATTGTCGTGCTTCCCCTGCAGCACCGCGGCGATACGCTCCAGCCCCATGCCGGTATCGATCGAAGGCCGCGGCAGGTCCTGGCGCAGCTCGCGCGTGACCTGCTCATATTGCATGAAGACGAGATTCCAAATCTCGACGAAGCGGTCGCCGTCGGCGTCGGGGCTGCCGGGCGGGCCGCCCGCGATATGGTCGCCGTGATCGTAGAAAATCTCCGAGCACGGACCGCACGGACCGGTCTCGCCCATCGCCCAGAAATTGTCGGACGTGCCGATGCGGACGATGCGGCTTTCCGGCAGGCCCGCGATCTTGCGCCATAATTTCGCGGCGTCATCGTCATTGGCGAAGACGGTGATGACGAGCTTGTCCTTCGCCAGGCCGAATTCCTTGGTCAGGAGCTTCCAGGCCAGCTCGATGGCGAGCTCCTTGAAATAATCGCCGAAGGAAAAATTGCCCAGCATCTCGAAGAAGGTGTGATGCCGCGCGGTATAGCCGACATTTTCCAAGTCGTTATGCTTGCCGCCGGCGCGGACGCATTTCTGCGACGAGGCGGCGCGGCTGTAGGGCCGCTTCTCCAGGCCGGTGAACACGTTCTTGAACTGAACCATGCCGGCATTGGTGAAGAGCAAGGTCGGATCGTTGCGCGGCACCAAGGGCGAGGACGGCACCACCTCGTGGCCGTGGCGCCGGAAATAGTCGAGGAACGCGGCGCGGATGTCGTTGGTCAGCATGGATGACATATAAGCATATAAGCCCGAGGGGCGACGGGCTGTAAAGTTGGGCCGCGCGTGAAACAAAAACGGCGCCCGAAGGCGCCGCCTCTGTCGCACGAGGAATTCGCTTACTCGCCCTGCGCTTCGCCGCCATCGCCCGCAGAAGCCACCATCATGGCGTCGGCGACGAGGCCGGCATTGGCGCGGATGGCGCGCTCGATGGTGTCGGCCACCTCCG
>JAATGI010000024.1 GCA_015654725.1 Rhodospirillales bacterium | reverse complement strand
AGGTACGCGACAAAATCGAAGCGCCGTTCGCCGATTTGGGCGAGAAGGAATTGAAGAACATCGCCCGGCCCATTCGGGTATTTTCCATTCCTCCACAATCCAGATCCACCACCCCGGCGAAAGCCGGGGTCCACTCTTCCGATGCTTCGCCTTCGACCACCGTGGATACCGGCTTTCGCCGGTATGGCGCCGAAAATGAAAAGGGAAATTCCGCGCCCCGTCTCTCCATCGTCGTGCTGCCCTTCGCCAATATCGGCGGCGATCCGGAGCAGGAGTATTTCGTCGACGGCGTGACGGAATCACTCACCACCGATCTCAGCCGCATATCCGGCTCGTTCGTGATCGCGCGCAACACGGCCTTTACCTACAAAGGTAAGCCCGTCGATGTGAAGCAGATCGGTCGCGAGTTGAACGTGCGCTACGTCCTGGAAGGTTCCGTGCAGCGCGGCGGCGATCGGCTCCGCGTCAACGTCCAGCTTATCGAGGCGGAAACGGGCGCGCATCTCTGGGCCGAGCGCTTCGACAAGCCCGTCGGCGACCTGTTCGACATGCAGGACGAAATCGTCGCGCGCCTCGCCAACCAGCTCGGCACGCAACTGATCGCCGCGGAAGCCCGGCGCGCGGAGACCGCCCCGCATCCCGATTCGATGGATCTTTATTTTCAAGGCATGGCAAGCTTCAACAAGGGAAGCATGGCCGCCTCGCCCATGTCCGAAGCCCGCAGGCTGTTGGAGCGAGCGTTGATGCTCGACCACACCAATGTTGAGGCGCTAATTGGCATCGGCATGGTCTGCGCGATGGGCGTCGCAAATCAACTCGCCGACGACCGCGCAGCCGCCTTGGCAGCCGCCGAAGCGGCTTTGACCAAGGCGCTGTCCGCGGCTCCGGACCACCCCCTCGCTCATCTTTACGTCGGTATAGTCGAAATTTTATCGAATCGCGCCGCACGAGGCGTTGCCGAATGTGAGCGCGCATTGGCGCTCGATCGGAACTTAGCTCACGCTCACGCCTTCATCGGCATCGCCAAGTACTATCTGGGCCGTCCCGAAGAGACGGAACCGCATATTCAGAAAGCGTTGCGGCTCAGTCCGCGCGACCATCTGGTCTACGGCTGGATGACGGTTATTGGATTGGCAAAGCTTTACCTCGGCCATGACGAAGAAGCGACGGTCTGGATTCGCCGCTCCATGGAGGCCAACCGAAACTTTGCCGCCGCGCATTTCTTGTTTGCCTCTGCCCTGGCGCAACTCGGGCGGCTCGACGAAGCGAGGGACGCGGTATACACGGGGCTGTCGATCCAACCGACTTTCACCATCGGTCGGTTTCGGAGCACGGGCATGGCAACGAGCGACAACAAAACGTTTCTGGCGCTGCGCGAGCGCATCTATGAAGGCATGCGCAAGGCCGGGGTGCCGGAATGACAGATGGCAGGGATCAGCACGTAGGGCGGGTTAGCGGAGCGTAACCCGGCCGCTTGGCGGCGGAATACGCCGCGCCACGCCGCCTCATGTCTTGAATTATCATTCCCGTCGCGAAAGCCGGGACCCACGGTAATCGAAGACTCACCCGGTCGAACCATGGACCCCGACTTGCGTCGGGGCGGGAGAGAGGGGGGAACCGCATGGCCGGGACAGACGACAGAGAGCGGACAACAGATGATTCCGTCCCTCCGTCGTCCGTCCTCCGATTACTCCGCCGCTTGCGCGACCCGGCCGGCGATGGACAGGCCGCCGTTGCGCACGGTGATCGCCACCGTTTCGCCATCGGCGATCTTGCCGGCCAGCACCTGCTCCGCCAGCGGGTTTTGCAGCGTGCGCTGGATCACCCGCTTCAAGGGCCGCGCGCCATAGACCGGATCGTAGCCGGTCTCGGCCAGCCAGGTGCGCGCCTTACCGTCGATGTCGAGCACGATCTTGCGGTCGTCCAGCAGCTTCTGCAGCCGCGCCAACTGGATGTCGACGATGCCACGCATGTCGCCACGGCTGAGTCGGCGGAACAGCAGGATCTCGTCGAGCCGGTTCAGGAATTCGGGCCGGAACGCGGCGCGCACCAATTCCATCACCTGGTCGCGCGCGCGCACCATGTTGCCGCCCTCGGGCAACGCCGCCAGAATCTCGCTGCCGAGATTCGAGGTGAGAACAATCACCGTGTTCTTGAAATCGACGCGGCGCCCCTGGCCGTCGGTCAGGCGCCCGTCATCCAGGACTTGCAGCAGGACGTTGAACACGTCCGGGTGCGCCTTCTCGATCTCGTCGAAGAGGATCACCTGATAGGGCCGGCGACGCACGGCTTCCGTCAGGGCGCCGCCTTCCTCATAACCGACATAGCCCGGCGGCGCACCGATCAGCCGAGCGACCGAATGTTTTTCCATATATTCGGACATATCGACGCGAATCATCGCGCCGTCATCGTCGAACAGGAATTCGGCGAGCGCCTTGGCGAGCTCGGTCTTGCCGACACCGGTGGGGCCCAAGAACAGGAACGAGCCGATCGGCCGGTTCGGGTCCTGCAATCCGGCGCGCGCGCGGCGAATCGCGTTCGACACCGCGACCAGCGCCTCGTCCTGCCCGACCACGCGGCGCTTGAGGTTCTCCTCCATTTTCAGGAGCTTGGCGCGCTCGCCTTCGAGCATCCTTTCCACCGGCACGCCGGTCCAACGCGACACCACGCCGGCGATATGCTCCGCCGTCACCGCCTCGTCGATCATGCGGTGGGTTTCGGCGGTCTCGGCCTCTTTCAATTTCTTGTCGAGCTCGGGAATGACGCCATAGGTCAATTCGCCGGCGCGCGCCCAATCGCCTTTTCGTTGCGCCTGCTCCAGCTCCACGCGCGCCTGATCCAGCCGCTCCTTGAGCTTCTGCGCGCCGGCGAGCTTTTCCTTCTCGGCGCGCCATAACGCGGTCAGCTCGGCCGATTTCTTCTCGGCCTCCGACAGCTCGCCTTCGAGCTTACCCAGGCGGTCGCGCGACGCCTGATCGTTTTCCTTCTTCAAGGCCTCGCGTTCGATCTTGAGCTGGATGACGCGGCGGTCAATCTCGTCGATTTCCTCGGGCTTCGATTCCGCTTCCATCCGCAGGCGCGCCGCCGCTTCGTCCATCAGATCGATCGCCTTGTCGGGCAGGAACCGGTCGGTGATGTAGCGGTTCGACAGCGTCGCCGCCGCGACGATGGCGCCGTCGGTGATGCGCACGCCGTGATGCAGTTCGTATTTTTCCTTGATGCCGCGCAGGATCGAGATCGTGTCCTCGACCGAGGGCTCGCTGACGAAAATCGGCTGAAAGCGCCGCGCCAGCGCCGCGTCCTTCTCGATGTGCTTCTGATACTCGTCGAGCGTGGTGGCGCCGACGCAATGCAGCTCGCCCCGCGCCAAGGCGGGCTTCAGCATGTTGGAGGCGTCCATCGCCCCCTCGGCCTTGCCGGCGCCGACCAGGGTGTGCAGCTCGTCGATAAACAGGATGATCTCGCCTGCCGCCGCGGTGATTTCGGATAGGACGGCCTTCAACCGCTCCTCGAACTCGCCGCGGTACTTGGCGCCGGCAACCAGCGCACCGAGGTCGAGGGCCAGGAGCCGCTTGTTCTTCAGCCCT
>JAATGI010000121.1 GCA_015654725.1 Rhodospirillales bacterium | reverse complement strand
TGGCCGGGCTTCTTGCGGAAAAAGGTGACCGTCAGCGCCGCCTGGGGCGCGACCCCGAGCACGCGGCCGCTGGCGCCGTCGACGCCGCTCGGGATGTCGACCGCGACGGTCGGGATTTTCGCTTGGCTCACCGCTTCGATCGCTTGGCGCGCATTGCCCTCGATGGCGCGCGCGAGGCCGGCGCCGAAGAGCGCGTCCACCGCCAGTTCGGCGCCATCGATCAGGTTCGGCACCAGCGGCTCGACCGGGCCTTGCCACAGCCCGGCATGATGGGCTGCGGCACCGCTCAGCCGGGCGCGGTCGCCCAGCAGACCGAGCCGCACTGGCCAGCCCGCAGCCGCCAGTTGGCGCGCCGCGACAAAGCCGTCGCCGCCATTATTGCCGGGGCCGCACAGCACCGCGACCGGCCTCGGCTTGGGCCAGCGGCGCCGAATCAGATCGGCCACGGCGCCGCCAGCATTCTCCATCAGCGCGATCTCGGTCGCGCCCTCGGCGACCGCCAGCAAATCGACGGCCGTCATCTCCGCCGGCGTCAAGACGGCGTTGTCGTTCAGCTCCACGGCTTCGGCTCGAGCTGCTTTTCCGCGAGCTGCCTTTCCGCCTTGTCGGCCTCCGCGCGCTGCCGTTGCCGTTGCGCCTTGGTCAGGCCGAAGCGGACGCGATTTTCGGCGGCCTGCCCTTGCCGTTCGCGCCGGGCCGCTTCTTTTCGCTTGCGGTTGAGATTGACGATGTCAGCCATTTCGGGTCGGAGGGATTTTACGCGTCCTTAACCTGCGTTCGGCACTGTATCGGCCATGCTTCGCGTTTATTCCTGTATCACGGGAGAACATGATATCCGGCTCGTCGTCATGGCCGGAATCATTTGTTTTCTGGCCTGTTTCACCGCCTTGAGCCTGTTCGGCCGCGGCCGGAGCGCGCGTGGAACGTCGCCGCTGCGCGCGGCGGCCTGGTTGATCGCGGCCGCCGCCGTCGCGGGTACCGGGGTATGGGCGACGCATTTCGTCGCGATGCTGGCCTTCGAACCGCACCTCCCGGTCGGCTATCGGAACGATCTCACCATTTTATCGATTCTGACCGCGATCGTCATTTCCGGCGCCGGCTTCGCGCTGGCGGCGCGCGGCGGCAGAGCCAGCCTTGCCGGCGGCGCCTTGATCGGGGCCGGCATCGGCGCCATGCATGATATCGGCATGGCGGCGATGATGGTTCAGGCTCGCCAGGATTGGGACGCGCGCTTCGTCCTCGCTTCCATCGCCATCGGCGTCGTCTTCGGCGCGGCGGCGCTCGGGCTCGCCGGCGGCCCGCCTCGGTTATTGCGTCAATTCGGCGCCGCCACGCTGCTGACCTTGGCGATCTGCGGATTGCATTTCACCGGCATGGCCGCGGTCGCGCTGATTCCCGACCCGACCATCGCGGTACCGGACTCGCTCGACGCACCGCGGCTGATCGCGATCGGCGTCGCCGCCGCCACCATCTTGATCGTCGCGATCGGCTTCGCGGGCGCGGTGTTCGATCGCCATTTGGCGGAACGCTCTGCACGCGAAACCGAGCGGTTGCGCGAATACGTCGCCCAACTCGAAGCCACCAAGAAGGAACTGGAACACACCACCGTCGAACTGAAGCGGGCGCTGGCGCGGGCGGATGAGGGCAGCAGCGCGAAAACGCGCTTTCTCTCCACCATGAGTCACGAATTGCGCACGCCCTTGAATGCCATCATCGGCTTTGCCGAGCTCTTGATCGGCGAAGCCTATGGCAAGCTCGGCGATCCGCATTACCGCGACTACGCCCAGGACATCCACGACAGCGGCAAGCATCTCCTGGGCCTGATCAACGACGTGCTCGATATTTCGAAGCTCGATACGGTGACGATCGAGGCTTATCGCGAGCCCACCGATCTGCCCGACCTGCTGCGGAAAACCGTCCAGCTCGTGCGGCCGCAGGCCGAGCGGACGGGGGTGTCGCTGGTCGAGGCCTATGACACGTCGCTGCCCGCGATGCGCACCGACGAACGACGGCTGCGCCAGGTGCTGCTCAATCTGCTCTCGAACGGCATCAAATTCACCGGCAAGGGCGGCAAGGTCACGGTCGCGGCCTATCGCCAGGGCGCCGGGGTCGCGATTTCGGTCACCGATACCGGCATCGGCATCGCACCCGAGGACATTCCCCGGGCGATGGAAAATTTCGGCCAGGTGCGGAGCGGCTGGTCTCGGCCCTACGAGGGCACCGGCCTCGGCTTGCCGCTGGCCAAACGGTTGGCCGAATTGCTTGGCGGCAGCTTCGTCATGGAAAGCGAAGTCGGAGTCGGCACCAACATCATCATCTATTTCCCGCCGGAGCGGCTGCTGATCGAGCGCCTGGTCGCTTAGTCCTTGCCCGTCTCGCCGCGGCGATAGCTATCCAGCACCAACAGCCGCAGCGCGCTTGAGAGATTACCGGCGCGCCTGCCATCGACCGCCGCCACCAGCGCCGCCAGCGAAATGCCCCGCCGCCGCGCGATCTGGCGCAACGCCGCCCAGAATTCCTCTTCGAGCGAAATGCTGGTGGCGTGACCGGCGATGGTGATCGAGCGCTTCCGGATGATGCTTATCACTCCGGGCCGAGCATCTTGTCGGGGCGGACCCAATGGTCGAAATCCTCGGGCCGGACATAGCCCAGTGCCTCGGCGGCTTCCTTGAGCGTCGTGCCTTCGACATGGGCCTTGTGCGCGATCTCGGCCGCGCGGTCGTAGCCGATATGCGGCGACAGCGCCGTCACCAGCATCAGCGAGCGATGCAGCAGCTCCTCGATGCGCCAGGCATTGGCCTCGATCCCGGCGACGCAATTGTCGGCGAAGCTCGTGGCCGCGTCGGCCAGCAGCCGCATCGAGCGCAACACGTTATGCGCGATCACCGGCTTGAAGACATTGAGTTCGAGCTGCCCTTGGCTCCCGGCGACCGTGACCGCGACATGATTGCCCATCACCTGCGCCGCCACCATGGTCAGCGCCTCGACCTGGGTGGGATTGACCTTGCCCGGCATGATCGAGGAGCCGGGCTCGTTCTCCGGCAGATGCAACTCGCCGAAGCCGGCGCGCGGCCCCGAGCCGAGGAGGCGGATGTCGTTGCCGATCTTCATCGCCGACACCGCCAGCACATTGAGCGCGCCCGATACCTCGACCATCGCGTCGTGGCTCGCGAGCGCCTCGAATTTATTGACGCTGGAGGCGAACGGAAAGCCGGTGAAATTGCCGAGCTCGAGCGCGAAGCGCTCGGCGAAGCCGAGCCGGGCATTAAGGCCGGTGCCGACGGCGGTACCGCCTTGCGCCACCGGATAGAGCCGCGGCAGGCAGGCTTCGAGACGCGCGATCCCGAGCTCGATCTGGCGCGCATAGGCGCCGAATTCCTGGCCCAGCGTCAGCGGCGTCGCATCCTGCAAATGGGTGCGGCCCAATTTCACGATCGGGCCGAATTGCGTGGCCTTCGCCGCCAGCGCCGACTGGAGATGCTTCAGCGCCGGGCGCAGCCGGTGGTGAAGCTCCTCCACCGCCGCCACATGCATCGCGGTCGGAAAGCAGTCGTTCGAGGATTGGCACAGATTGACGTGATCGTTGGGATGAACCGGCGCGCGCTGGCCGAGCGGCGCGCCGAGAAGCTCGTTGGCGCGGTTCGCCACGACTTCGTTCATGTTCATGTTGGTTTGCGTGCCGGAGCCGGTCTGCCACACGATCAGCGGAAACTCGTCATCGAGCTTGCCGGCGATGACTTCGTCGGCCGCTTCGATGATGGCGTTGCCGAGCCTGCGGTCGAGCGCGCCCAGACCGATATTGGCCTTGGCGGCGGCGCGCTTGACCTCGGCCAGCGCGCGGATCAGCGGCTGCGGCATGCGTTCGGCGGCGGCATCGCCGATGCGGAAATTGCGCCGCGACCGCTCGGTCTGCGCGCCCCAATAGCGATCGGCCGGCACCTCGATCGCGCCCATGCTGTCATGCTCGATCCGGGTCGGCGGGTCACGCGCTTCCGTCATGATCTTCTCCGGCTGTTCGACGGCGAACTATATCGCGAAACCTCGCGCGCGGGCAGGCGCAGATGCGCCCACAGGCCGGAATCGAGCAGGAAACACACGATCACGCCCAGGAACACGGCCGCGATCCGCCACCACGCCAGTTCACGGATCAGCCATAGGACAAAAAGAATGTTGGGGCCGAGCGGCGGCGCGAAGGTCTCCAGGAACTCGGGTATGCCGCCATGCCAGTTGAGAATGCCTTCCCACATCAGGAAAACGATGAGCCAGGCGGTGCGCCGGGCGAAGCCGGCGGTCGCGCCGCCGGCCGCCGCGAGTACCGACAGCGCCGGAAGCGCCAGCAGCAAATGGATGCCGCGATAGCCGACATTCTGCCCGGTGAAAAAGCAGCCGGCCATCAGCAAGGCGCCCAGGACCAGAAGCTGCGCCTCGAACCGCGGCAGGGCCGCGAACCCGTCGCGAAATCCGCGCCATCGCGCGAGGCCGACGACCTGCGCCGCCGTCGCGCCGAGCAGAACCGTCCATACCGCCGCCGAAATATAGGGCACCGACAGCAACTGGCCGGACACCGCCGGCAAATCGACCGCGCCGAACAAATCGGATGAATCGCCCCAGGGAACATTGGCCGCCATGCGGACCAGCTCGCCCCAAAAGGCGAGAAGGAAAGCGGCCAGGATCGCGGCGCTCGCGGCGGCGACGCTGAAGAACAGGCGCGGCCGTTCCCGCAGACTCAAAGCGAGCGCGACGAAGGGATAAATTTTCACCAATCCCGCCAGCGCCACGATGCCATAGCCCAACGACCGGCGCAGCGGTCCGCCCAGCGACAGCATCGCCACGATCACCATCGCGACAAAGATGAGGGTATCGATATTGGCGCGCTCGACGGCGAACGCGACGCGCGGCGAAATCAGCGCCGCCAGCATGATCCATGTCGCCGGGCGGTCGCGTAGCGGCGGAAACGCCGTGAACGAGCCGAAAAAAACGCCGGCCTGCAACAACCCGAGCGCGTTGGTCCAGGTGACGCCGGGCAGAAACGACGCGCGCAGCAACAGCGGCGAATAGGCCCAGCCGCGATCGCCCAACTCGCACGGATTATGAAGATAGACATCGACGCCGCGCCGCCAGCAATCGGCCCCGGCCAGCACATATTCCAAATCGTAGAACGGAATTTTGTAAGGGCCGATGCCGGCGAAGGTCAGGACCGCGAAATAGGCGTCCCTCCACCACAGATAAAGTGCCGCGAAAATCGCGGCCGCGCCCAAACCGGCGGCGGGAACGGCAAGCCGGCGAACAAGCGGCGACATGGTCAGAATTCGAGCCGGCGGAAAATCGCCCACGGCATGTTCCGCACCGCCAGCGCGACGCCCGCCCAAAAGGCCGGCACATGGGCGAGGCCAACATCGCGCCCCAACCCGCGGACGATGCGGTCGGCGACCTGCTCCGCGCTCGCCATGGGAAGCATCAGCTTCTTGCCGAACGACATTTGGGTATCGACATAGCCGAGCCGGTAGAGCTGGACGCGGATGCCGGTCGCCGACAGCGCGTGGCGCAGGCTCTCGAAATAGGATTCGAGACCACGCTTGGCGGCGGCATAGGCGACATTGGCGTTGCGGCCGCGGATCGCCGCCACCGAACCGATGCCGACAATATTGCCGCGATCGGCCTCGCGCAGACGCGGCAGCAGCGTCGCCACCGCCGCCATCACGCTCACCAGGTTGGCGTCGATCAAGGCCGCCGCTTCCGCGGGCGCCGACGCGACGGTGTCGCGCGGGCTGGTCATGCCGACCGCGAACAGGAGATTGAGGATCGGCGGTTCCGGCGCGAGCCGCGCCATCGCCTCGGCCACGCGCTCGGGCATGGTGGCGTCGAGGACGAGACATTCGACGCCGACCCCGAGCGTCAGGCGCAAATGCGCGGCCTCGGCCTCGAGATCGCGAAGGTCGCGAGCAACCAGCACGAGATCGTGCCCTTTGGCGGCGAGCGCGCGCGCCAGCGCCCGACCGATGCCCGCCGACGCGCCGAAGACGAGCGTTCTCACAGCGCGAGCCGCAGCGACAATTCGGAGCGAAACCGCCCGCCCTTATCCCAGGCGCGGCGGAAAGCGCGGAATCGCTCGATCTCGGGATAGGTGGCGTCGGCGACCTCGCGCGGCAGCCGGCCATCCTTGATCAGGTTGGGACGGCCGCCCTCGGCCACGATAAAGCGGTCGAGTTCGGCCATGAAGGCGTCGGACCGGCCGCCGCGCGGCACCTCGACCGCGACACTGATGCCGTCGCCGGCGAAGCGCAGAAAATCCGAGGTGCCGGCAAAAGGCTTGGCCACGCCGAGGCACAACACGACATCGAGCCGCTTCGCTTGTTCATGGATGAAGGCGAGATAATCGGGATAACGCGCGTCGGCCACGATGGCTTGATACTCGTGAAATCCGGCGCGCCCGAACAGGCGGTAAAACATTTCACTGGCGCCGCGCGGGAACTGGGCATCGGCGAGGCTGGACCCACCGCCGGAAATGCCGAGCTTCACCCGGTAGGCGCCGTTCACCGCCCAAGCCCCCCAGCGATTGAGCAGCGGCAACGGCAAGCGGGCGCGGGCTTCGGACGAAAACCGGCTCGATGCCAGCGGCTTCGCCGCGCCGCGATCGGGACGCGCCGAAAAATCGCCGAGCATGACGTAGCCGCCACCGAACTTCGCGCCGGAGCGTGCCAGATCGAGCCAGCCATAGACCAGGTCGCGTTCGGCCGACGATGACCGCAGCAGCGCCGCGGCTTCGCCGGCATTCGCCACGCGCCGGCGCGTGACATCGAGGGTGGCGGCCGGCATCGGTTTCGAGCGCAGCCGCGCCGAGACGATAATTCCGGTCAGCCCGAGGCCGCCGCAGGTCGCGCGGAACAGCTCGCGCTCCTTGTCCTCGGACGCTTCGACCGTGCCGTGATCGGGATGAAACAGTTTGAGCGATTCCACTTGGGCGATGAAGCTGCCGTCGCGCGCCGGGTTCTTGCCGTGAATGTCGGCCGCGACACAGCCGCCGACCGTGATCGCGGGATGGCCGGGCTGAATCGGAAGATAGCGCCCGCGCGCGGCGAGAAAATCGAACAGCGCGCCAAGCCTGATGCCGGCTTCGACCTCGACGACGCCGGTCGCGGTCGCGAAATCGAGGATGCGGTCGAACGCGGTGAAATCGATCGAAACAGTGTCGGCGGCGAAACTCGCGGCGGCGAACGACATGCCGGCGCCGCGCGGAATCAGCGGTCGGACCTCGCGCGCGGTTTGGAACCAGCCATAGCGGTCGGGGCGTTGCAGTTCGGCCGCGACCGCGATCCCGCCATCCATGCTGACAAACCGGCGTCGCGCGGTCGCACCCCTCGGCCACGGAGCGATACCGCCGGCCGCGCCGTCATCTGGAACGACGTCCCCCACCTCACCTCGCCTCTCAAGCCCTCATCGAGCGGAGGCCGGTAAAATATCACTCGCGGCCTGAGACTGTTAACGCAACAGCTCGCGAATCGCGCGAAACGGTCCTTGGGGCTGGTTTCCGGCGGTCGTGCCGGTGATGAACGCGGCGCGTTGTTCCGGGCTCAGGGTTTGGAGAAACTGGCCGAGCGCCGCCGCCAGGGCGGATTGAAAGGCGGCGCGGCCCTGCACCGTCTTATCGAGCAGGGCCGGGATCTGCGCCTGGTCGAGCGCGGGATCGCCCAGCTGTTTCCAGATCGCCATGTTGATGTCGCGCGCCGCCTTGCCGCGCTGGCGGAGCGTGACAACGAACACGCGCAGCGCCGCCTGTTGATCGGGGTTGAGCTGGAGCCGCGCGCCGATGCGCTCGAAGCGCTCGGCCGGCCCGCCGGCTCGCATCTGCACCGCCGTTCCCGCGATCACGCTGATAAAGAACAGATTGAGGGCGATGGAAGCCGCCAGCACGACAATGAGCCACCAGCGGCGGGACGGGGGCGTCCCGGCGGCGACGCTCATGTGCCGTTTTCCTCAAAGCCGCCGAACAGCGCGTTCGCTGGGCCGAGCAGCTCTTGTTCGACGCTCGAGCCTGGGTCGCCGCCGCCCAGCGCCAGCCAATCCTCGGCGCCGGCCGAATAGCCGACCAGACTGGCGACCAGAAGGCTCGCGGCGATCCCGCCCCAGGCCGCCGCCACGCGCCAGGTCGCCCGCCTCGGCCGAAAGGCGACGACGCCTTGCCCCGGCTCGGCTACCAAGGCTTGGGCGAGCAGGATGACCGCGTCGGACACGGCGGCCGCGGCCTCGCGCCGCCGCGCCGCCGCAACATCGTCAAACGCGTCGGGGCGCGTGCCGAGCCAGGCTTCGACCGCGCCGACTTGATTATCGAATTCGGGATCGACGCCCGAACGGCCCAGCCGGTTCTCGGCATAGGCGGCCAGCGTCAGCGGGTCGGGCTCCGGCGCGGCGTCCCCCGTCGCCTGGGCCTCCCGCCACCGGCGCCATAGCGCGGCGCCGCTCCGATCGATTCCTCCATTCATGTTTTGTCTCCGTGAACCTTATTTATGCCGCTCGGCGGCGGAACATCCCCGGCGGCGAGTTTGGCATCCTCCGCGGCGAAATAGCCGCGCAATTTCAGCATTGCCTTGTGATGGGTGCTGCGCACCGTTTGCGGATCGATGCCGAGCGCCTGGGCGGCGTCGGCAACATCCATGTCGCGGTCGTAAAGCAGCGTCAGGACCAGTCTTTGGCGCGGCGACAACAGGGCGTCGGGCAGTATAAGCCGTTCCACCGTCCGCGGCATGACCGCGAGCCGGCTTTCCGGCACATCGTCGATCGAGGTTGACGGCAAGTGCCGGCGCCGCATGGCGTCGCGGGCGGTGCTGCGGGCCACGATCGTCAGCCAGGTCGACAGGCCGGCCCGCGCCGGATCGTAGGTCCGCAACAGCCGGAAGCCGTCCTTGCACAGCCGGACATAGACTTCCTGCACCAGATCGTCGATATCGGTGCCGTCGCGGGCGACCCCGCGCACCGCCGAGACGATCAAGCCG
>JAATGI010000274.1 GCA_015654725.1 Rhodospirillales bacterium | reverse complement strand
CGGTTCGCGTGAAGAAAACGCGTCAAAACAAAAACCTAGAGCATCGGACCGAAAAGTGCGAAGCGGTTTTCGGATAAATCCGATGCGATGAAAAGAACTTAAGAACGCTCAATCGATTCGATATGAACGTACGCCTCTGGCGCGGCACCGCATGGGAAGCCGTTTCGCGCTCTCTGGGCCGATTTTTCAGACGACCAGGCGCGGCGCGGGCATCAACTTGGTGATGTTGAAGGCGCGCCGATAGGCGGCGATCACCTCCGCCGGCTTGCCGACGGCGGCGACATTGCCGTCGTCGATCCAGATCACGTTGTCGCACAATTCTTCGAGAGTCTGGAGGTCGTGCGACACGACCAGAATCGTTCCCTTCGCGGCGAAGGCGCGGATGTAATCGTCGCACTTCTTGGCGAAGGTGGCATCGCCAACCGACAGCGCCTCGTCGACGATCAGGATATCGGCGTTGGCATGTGCGCAGACGGCGAAGGCCAGCCGGGCCGTCATGCCGCTCGAATACATTTTGAGCGGCTGGTTGAAGAATTCGCCGATGTCGGCGAAAGCGGCGATCGAATCGAGCTTCGGAATGATTTCGGCGCGTCGCAATCCGAGGACGGCGCCGCCGATCAAGGCATTCTCGCGCCCGGTCAGCTCGAGATCGAATCCGGCGCCGAGAGCCAAGATCGGCGCGATGCGGCCAGAAACCCGGATATCTCCGTGGCTCGGCTTGCTGATGCCGCAGATGAGCTGCCGCAGCGTCGTCTTGCCGGTGCCGTTGCGGCCGACGATGCCCCAGGTCTCGCCGCAGCGGATTTGGAAGCTGATATCCCGCAGAACCCAATGCGAATGATAGAACTGCTTCCAGCGCCCGAACAGCGCCTGGTACAATTGATCGTTCCGCTTCATGTAGAGCTGAAACGCCTTGCCGACGCTATTGCAGCTGATCGCGATCTCAGATGACATCGACGAAGACACTCTTGTAACGCATGTAGAATCGATAGGCGGAGCGGAAGATGATGAGAGAGGCGACGACGGTCCCCAGATAGAGCCAGGGCGACGGCAGGCGACCGACCAGCACTGTGTCGCGCATGAGTTCGACATAATCGCCGACGAGATTGAGGCGCAGGACGAACCGAAGGTTTGGAGGCACGTTGTCGATCGTATAGAAGATCGGCGTCGCGAACATGAAGACCGGGACGATCGAGGCCATTAAATGCATCACGTCGCGGGTAAAAGACCCGAGCGCCATCAGAAACCAACTGATGCCCAGCAGAAATAGAAAGAACGGGGCGAGGACGAACGGCAGCAACAGGATCGTCGGCGGCAGCCCGTGCAAGAGGATGAGCTCGAAAAGCAGCAGGACGCAAAAGCTGATGCCGCCATAGACGGTCGCCCGGATGGTCGCCGTCCAGGCCAAAGTCTCGCTTGGGAAGATCGATTTCTTGATGATATTCGCATTCTCGTGCAGCAGGCCCGGTGCGCGGTAGGCGAGTTCGCCGAAGAGATTGAAGGCGATCAGGCCAACGAAGATGCTGAGCGAATAATTGGCAACGCCCGGTGCGCCGGTGCGGTGAATGCCGAGGGCGTTCGAGAAGACGAGCGTGTAGACCGACAGCATCAGCAACGGCCCGAAGATCGCCCAGAGCCAGCCGAGGATCGAGCCGCTGAAGCGGGCCATCAGCTCGCGCCGGACGACGGCGCGGATCAGTTCGCGGAAGTGCCAGGCGCGTCGGAGCGGCGTGATGACGCCGAAGCTTTCGGCAAATTCCCCTTGGACGCCGGTGCTGGTCCGGTCGAGCGCGACGTCTGCCATGGTTCGTCAGCAACCCCCTGAATTAACGCCTCTTCCCGCGCGCCAGCGGGGCCGCGGATGTAGACCAGTTTGCGTCGCACTAGTCAACGCGGGCGGTCGTTGCCCGCCGCCGACCAGGGCGCGCGGCCGGGCATAGGCACGCCCGCCAGCGCCACTTGGCGCCGCAAAGGTCGGCAAAAG
This sequence comes from Rhodospirillales bacterium, assembly GCA_015654725.1. Classification (GTDB taxonomy): domain Bacteria; phylum Pseudomonadota; class Alphaproteobacteria; order ATCC43930; family CGMCC-115725; genus JAATGI01. The sequence goes on along the minus strand of JAATGI010000274.1, from coordinate 1,633 downwards.
TTTGTCGTCGTGGCAATGTCGTCTTCGAGCGCCAGCAAAGCTTGCCGCGCGGCCTCGACGCTGACGCGGGCGAAATGGCAGATCCGCCCCGGCCGCAATTGGGCGAGGCGGCCGATGTCGGCGCGCGCAACATGGCCGAGTTTCGGATAGCCGCCCGTCGGCGGGTGGTCGGCCATCAGCACCAGCGGTTTCTTGTCGCCGGCAATCTGGATCGCCCCGAGGGCGATCCCGTCGGAAACGATATTATAGCCGCGGCTATGGGCGATCGAGGGACCATCGAGCCGGTAGGCCATGCGGTCGCCGGCGGCGACCCGGAATGGGGCGGTGAAAAAGAGGTCGAGCGCCGCGGCATCGAAATAATCGTCCTGCGGGCCGAGAACGACCCGCAGCGGTGCGTCGCGGTCGGGCCGCAACCACGGCGCGACGATCATGGCATCGTCGGTCAGAGCGGGATGCGAAAAAGTGGATGCCGGTTTTTCGCGCAAATACCGCTCTGAGTCTTTAGAATCGATCACGTCCTCACCCTTGGATCGATTCGATCCAAGATCGTCATGATCTTGCGGAGCCGCCGTCGTGGCCAGCGGCAGAAGATCACCGGCGCGCAACATGCCGCCGTCGAGGCCGCCCATCCCGGCGCGGGCATAGGTCGCACGGCTGCCGAGCTCGATGGGCGTCCGCAAGCCGCCGGCGACGGCGAGATAGGTAAAAATGCCGGCGACGCCTGGCCGCGCCGCCAATCTGTCGGCCGGCGCCAAGGTCAGCCGCGCCGCGGCGCCGACCAATTGACCATTGTGCAGCCAGGCGAAACCGCCGCCGCAAAAGGCGATCCCAATCGGCGTCTCCGATTCTAAGGCGAGTTCCATTCCGCCCGGGCCGACTTCGACCGCCGCCGCGGCAGCGTCGTTGCCGAGGGCGAGGTTGGCGGTACGGAAGGCGGCCCAGTCCATCGGCCCGGCAGGCGTCAGACCATAGCGCCGGTAGCCGAAACGGCCGCCGTCCTGAATCGTCGCGCCGGGGCCGGTGCTCAGCACGCGCAATTGCGCCGCCATCTCATGCCTTTTGCTGGACGATTGGGCGGCCTGCCGCGGCCGCCTGTTTGAGGCTTGCGAATGCCGCGCCATCGATCGGCGTGAAACTGATCCGGTCGCCGAGATCGAGGCCGACAGGTGGATTGCGTTTCGGATCGAACAGCAGGGCCGGCGTCGCGCCGAGATTGTACCAGCCGGTCGGCATCGGCCGGTTGGCGATCAGAGCCTGGCCGCCGGCGATCAGCAGCGATCCTTGCGGCACGGGCGGGCGCGGCTTCGGCCGGCGCGAGATGTTGAGCTCCGCCGGCAGCCCGCCAAGAAAGACATAGCCCGGCGCGAAGCCGAACATATAGACGCGGTATTCGGCGCCGGCATGCAGCGCCACGACGCGCTCGGGCGTGAGGCCGAGCACTGCTGCGACCTCGATGAGATCTTCGGCATGCGGCGGCTCGTAGCAGGCGGGAATCAGCCAATGTTTCGGTGCGTCCGCGGCGCCGGGGCCGATCCGCAGCTTGCGCAGTTCCGCGATGAGCGCCTCGGTCGCAAGCCGGCGCGGGTCGAAATGGATCATCAACGAGCGGTAGGTTGGCACCGCCTCGACAATG
>JAATGI010000306.1 GCA_015654725.1 Rhodospirillales bacterium | reverse complement strand
TGCCCAGCGTGAAACCGATGCCGCAGGCAGCCCATCCCGAATAGGAATTCAGCATCGAGATCACCACCGGCATGTCGGCGCCGCCGATCGGCAATATCAGAAGGAAGCCGATCACGAGCGAAAGGATCACGATTAGCCAGAAGGCGATGTCGGGCTGATCGATCACGAACCAGACGCCGACCGCGAGCAGGACCAGGCCCAAGAGGGCATTGAGCGGATGCTGGAGCGGAAACACCAGTGGCTTGCCGGTGATGAGGCCTTGCAGCTTGCCGAAAGCGATGATCGAGCCGGTGAAGGTGATGGCGCCGATGGCGGTGCCGAGCGCCATCTCGATCAGGCTCTCGGCGCGGATCGCGCCCGGCTCGCCGATGCCATAGGCCGAGGGCGCGTAGAACGCCGCGGCGGCGACGCAGACGGCGGCGAGGCCGACCAAACTGTGGAACGCCGCCACCAGTTGCGGCAGTGCCGTCATCTGGATGCGCAGCGCGATGAAGGTTCCGACGGCGCCGCCGATCAGAATGCCGGGAACGATCAGCCAGTAGCTCACGACGTTCGGCAGCGCCAGCGTGGTGCCGATGGCGATCACCATGCCGGCGATGCCGAACATGTTGCCCGAGCGCGAGGTCACGGGCGAGGACAGGCCGCGCAATGCCAGGATGAAACAGACCGAGGCGATCAGATAGAGGAGGGCGGAAAGACTCTCGCTCACTTCCGCACCTATTTCTTTTTCTTGAACATTTGCAGCATGCGCTGGGTAACGATGAAGCCGCCGAAGATGTTGACCGAGGCCAGCGTCACCGCGACGAAGCCCATCACCTTGGAAAAGCTGATGCCGGCCGGGCCGGCCGCGATCAGCGCGCCGACGATGATGACCGAGGAGATCGCGTTGGTGACGGCCATCAAGGGCGAATGCAGGGCCGGCGTCACCCGCCAAACGACGTGATAGCCGACGAACACCGCGAGCACGAATACGGTCAGGAAAGAGACGAAGGTTTCGCCGCCGCTCATCGTTCCTCCTACGCGCCCGCCAATTGCGGAAGCACCACGGCGCCGTCGCGCGTCAGCAGCGTCGCCTTCACGATCTCGTCGCCGGTATCGATTTTCAAATTCTTGTCCTTGTCGATGATCAGGGCGAGGAACGCGAGAAGGTTCCGGGCATAGAGCTGGCTCGCATCGACCGCGATGTCGGAGGGCAGGTTGGCGGGGCCGAGAATGGTCACGCCATTGGCCGTCGTGACATTCTTGGCGAATTCCGCGCCCTCGACATTGCCGCCTTGCTCGACCGCGAGATCGACGATGACCGAGCCGGGCCGCATGTTCGCCACCATCGCCGCGGTGATCAGCACCGGCGCCTTGCGGCCGGGGATCAGCGCCGTGGTGACGACGATGTCGGTCTTTTTCAGCGCCTCGGCGATATGCTCGCGCTGCCGGCGGGCAAAATCCTCGCCCATTTCCTTGGCGTAGCCGCCGGCGGTTTCCATCTGCTTCATGGCTTCGAGATCGACCACCAGGAAGGTCGCGCCAAGGCTCCCGACCTGTTCCTTGGCGGCGGCCCGCACATCGGTCGCCGAGACCACCGCGCCCAAGCGCCGCGCGGTGGCGATCGCCTGCAAGCCGGCGACGCCGGCGCCCATCACCAGAACCCGCGCCGGCGCGATGGTGCCGGCCGCGGTCATCATCATGGGAAAGGCGCGGCCGAAAGCGGCGGCGGCTTCGAGCACCGCCTTGTACCCCGCGAGATTGGCTTGGCTCGACAGCACGTCCATGGTTTGCGCGCGGGTGATGCGCGGCACCAGTTCCATGGCGAACGCGGTGACGCCGGCTTTGGCATACTCGGCGACTTGGGCGCGCTGCTGCAACGGCTGGAGCAGGCCGATCAGAACCGAGCCACGCTTCAGCAGATAGACCTCGTCGATTTCACCTTCGCCGGTCCCCAGCGGACGCTGAACCTTCAGGAGAATATCGGCCGCGCCAAAGAGTTCTTGTGCGCTCGCGATTGTCGCGCCGGCGGCTTGGTAAAGCGGGTCGGGAAAGGCGCTGCCGGCGCCGGCGCCGGCTTCGACCAGGATGTCATGGCCCTGGCCGACCAGCCGCTTCACCGTGTCAGGCGAGGCCGCGACGCGGCGCTCATGGGGGCGCCGCTCTTTGGCGACTCCGATTTTCATTGATTCCGGACCCTCGAACGCGCCCAACCGGGCCGCCACAATGCCGCGCGAATTCCGCTTTGTGAAGCCGGCATTCGCCGCCCCGTTGCTACAAATCGGCGCGGACCGCCGACCCAGAGAGCCCCGCGTATGTTCGAGGGGGCGGCTTTATGCTAGGAACATGGCGAAGCGGACATACCCGATATAGGTGTAATTGTCATCGCTACTGCTAGGGAATAAAGAACATTACACACCGTTATACTTTCGTCCGATCGGCATGGCCGGCGGCTTCGGGGTAGTTCCGATGAGCCTGTCTTTCAACGATCAGCTCATCGCGCTGTTGCCGAGGTTGCGGCGGTTCGCGCGCGGTTTGACCGGCTCCGCGGTCGAGGCCGACGATCTCGTTCAGTCTGCGTGCGAGCGGGCGATCTCCCGTTCGCACCAGTTTCAGGAGGGGACGCGCTTCGACAGTTGGATGTTCCGCATCGTGCAGACGATTTGGATCGATCGGTTGCGCTCGCGTGATGTCCGCAAGGAAGAGCCCGAAGACGAGGCGGCGCATATCGGAACGAATGCGCCGATGCGATTGGCCGAGGCGCGGCTGGAGCTGGCGGAGGTGAGCGCGGCGTTGGCGACGATCCCGGCCGAGCAGCGCGCGGCGCTGTTGCTCGTGACGGTGGAAGGCTTGAGTTACAAAGAAGCGGCGCAAGTCGCCAAGGTACCGGTGGGAACGATCATGAGCCGTTTGGCGCGGGCGCGGATTGCGCTGGAAGCGCGACTCGGCTCGAAGGCGGAATTGGGTAGGAGTTGGGACAATGCGGCAGCCAAATGACGAATTGCTGATCGCCTATCTCGACGGCGAACTCGACGGCCTCGACCGCGACGCGGTCACCGCCGCGATGGAGCGCGATCCGGCGCTGCGTGATCGCGCCAGTGCGCTGAACGAGAGCGCGGCGCTGTTGCGCGCGGCGTTCGGCGAGATTCTGCGCGAGGAAGTTCCGCAACGCCTGCTCGACGCGGCGCATGGCAAGGGCGGCGCCAAGGTGATCGAATTGATGACGGCGCGGGCGCGCCAGTTGGGCAATCAGGTTCGCCCGCAAGGCTGGACGGATCGCCGCTGGTGGCTGGGCGGCGCGGTCGCCGCGTCGCTCTTGTGCCTGCTGGTCGGCGCCGGCGGCGGCTATTTCGCGGCGGGCGGACCCAATCTCGCGGCCAGCGCCTCGAACAATGCCGGTCCCGGCACCAGCTGGCTCGATAGTATCGGCGGCTATCACAAGCTCCTGATCAATGCCGGCGCCAATGAGGCGGGGTTGGTCGACGTGCCGCCGGATGGCGACCAGGGCCGCAAGAACATCCAGAAGCTGCCGGCGGATTTCCACCTGCCCAATCTCAAGCCCTGGGGCCTCGAATTCCAGGGCGCGCGCTATCTGATCGTCGAGGGCCGGCCGGCGACGCAACTGTTCTACAACACCGACGACAAGAAGCTCGGTCCCATCACCATCGTCGTGGCCTCGACCACGAAGCCCGATCTCGCGCCCGCTTTCGACCATCGCGAGGACATGAACTTCATCTATTGGCGCCATTCCGGCCACGCCTATGCCGTCGTCGGCACGGCGGATTTAGGCTATCTGTGGAATGTGGCGAAGGACATTTCCTTCCAGCTTGACGCCGCGATTTAGGCCCGTTCGAACCCGCACCGCGCTTCGAGCGGCGGCCTGGCGCCGCCTCGCTTGCGCTTGGCCGCCGATTCCCTTAAATTGCCGACAGAGGTTATCACTGTAACATATTGTTATCAGGATTATTTATGTCTGGCGACAGGATCGAGGAAAAGCGGCTTCGCGAGGCGCTGGCGCGGTTCATCGCGCCGAGCGGTGTGCACGCTTGGAGCCTGTTTTTGGCGACGCTCGCGATCTATCTCGGCGCTGTGTCCATCGCCGGATTCAGTACGGCGCCGATGTGGTTACGGGTCGTCGCCGCGATCGTCGCCGGTCTCGCGATTCCGTCCTTATTCGTGATCGGGCACGACGCCGCGCACGGTGCCTTCACCGCGGATCGCCGGGTCAACGGGTTGATCGGTCGCGTCGCGCTCCTGCCGGCGCTGCATAATTTCAGCCTGTGGCAGTTGGTGCACAATCGGCTGCATCACCGCGAGGCCAATGTACGCGGCCGCAATTCCTGGTCGCCGCTGTCGCTCGACGAATATCGCCGCCTCCCGCGCGCGCGCCGCGCCCGCGAGCGGCTTTATCGTTCGGCGATGGGCTTCGCGCCCTACTATCTGATCGAGCGCTGGTGGCGCGACAAACTCTTTCCCCGCGCGCACACGCCCGGCGGCGGCCGTGCCGCGCAGTGGCGCGATTTCGCGCTGCTCGCGACTTATGCCGTGGTTTTCGCGGCGGCACTCGCCTGGAGCGGCGGCGCCGTCTCGGTCGTGCTGGGCTTCGTCCTGCCGTTCCTGATTTGGAACGCGATGATGGGTGCCACGACCTATCTTCAGCATACCAGTCTACGCGCGCCCTGGTTCGCGTCGGCGCCCTGGCGCGAACGGGTGGACGACACGGTCGTCGCCATTCATCTCGCGGTGCCGCGCTGGTACGGCTTCATCTCGCATCACATCATGGCGCATCCGGCGCATCATCTTCAGCCCAAGATCCCGCTTTATCGCCTTGCGGCGGCGCAGGCACGGCTCGATGCGATCTTGGGCGAGCGCGCGTTGATCGAGAAATTTTCGCCACGCTATCTGTTCGGAACCTTGCGCGCCTGCAAGCTCTATGATTACGAGGCGCGGCGCTGGCTCGATTTCGCCGGCCACCCCACCGGCCCGAGCCTGTTGCCTGAGCCCGAGACCGCGAAGGCCGCCTGAACCAAGCTGGCATCGGCGCCGCTCAATCCTTATGTTGTCAGCGACACCGGGAGCAGGCGATGGCGCAGGCGCGACAACAAGACAATCAACTCGGCGCGTTGCCGGAATGGGATTTGAGCGATCTTTATCCCGGCCCGGAATCGCCCGAACTCAAGGCCGATCTCGACGCCAGCGCGGCCGGCGCCGTCACATTCCGCGAGCGCTATGCCGGCAAGCTCGCGGCACTCCCGGGCGACGAACTGGGCGCCGCCGTCGCGGCCTATGAACGGCTTCAGGAAACGCTCGGCCGCGCCATCAGCTACGCCTCGCTCTATTATTCGGCCGATATGGAAGACGCCGAGCGCGGGCGCTTCTATCAGAACATCCAGGAGCGCATCAACGCGATCTCGACCGAGCTCCTGTTTTTCGCGCTCGAAATCAACCGCATCGGAGACGCGGCGCTCGAGGAGAAATTAAAAAGCCCCGCGCTCGCGCATTACCGGCCGTGGCTGCGCGACACCCGCGCTTTTCGCCCCTACCAACTGTCCGACGAGTTGGAAAAGCTGCTCCATGAAAAATACGTCGCGGGTCGCGCGTCCTGGGAGCGCCTCTTCGACGAGACCTCGGCGGGCCTGCGCTTCCCGATCGACGGCAAGGAACTGACCGAGGCCGAGGCGCTGCACCTCATGTCCGACCGGGACGGCGCGACGCGCGAGCGGGCCGCCAAGTCCTTGGGCAAGGTGTTCGGCGACAATGCCCGGCTGTTCGCGCTCGTCACCAACACGCTCGCCAAGGACAAGGAGATCGAGGATCGCTGGCGCGGCTTTAAGCATCCGATCTCGTCCCGCAATCTCGCCAATTTCGTCGAGGACGAGGTGGTCGACGCGCTGATCGCCGCGGTGCGCGAATCCTATCCGCGCCTGTCGCATCGTTACTACCGGCTCAAGGCGAAATGGTTTGGCGTCGAGGCGCTCGATTACTGGGACCGCAACGCGCCGCTGCCCGATGCCGACGACCGGGTCATTCCCTGGACCGAGGCGGAGCGCACCGTGCTCGACGCCTATGCCGCCTTTTCGCCCGAACTCGCGTCGGTGGGCAGCCGCTTCTTCGCCGCGCGCTGGATCGACGCGCCGGCGCGTCCGGGCAAGGCGCCAGGCGCCTTCGCTCACCCGACGGTGCCAAGCGCGCATCCCTATTTGCTCCTGAACTATCAGGGCAAGACGCGCGACGTGATGACCTTGGCGCATGAACTCGGTCACGGGGTGCATCAAGTGCTGGCCGGCCCGCGCGGGCAGCTCATGGCCGATACGCCGCTCACCCTCGCCGAGACGGCATCGGTGTTCGGCGAGATGTTGACCTTTCAGGCGTTGCTCAAGGCCGAGACCGACCCCAAGAAACAAAAATCGATGCTCGCCGGCAAGGTCGAGGACATGCTCAACACGGTGGTCCGGCAGATCGCTTTCGCCGAATTCGAGCGACGCGTCCATGACGAGCGGCGAGGGGGCGAGCTATCGGCCGAGCGCATCTGCCAACATTGGATGGACGTCCAGACCGAGAGCCTCGGGCCGGCGATCCGTTTCGAGGACGAATATCGTTTCTTCTGGACCTATATCCCGCATTTCATCCACACCCCGTTCTATGTCTACGCCTATGCCTTCGGCGATTGCCTGGTGAATTCGCTCTATGCCGCGTACCAGAAAGCGGAGCGAGGCTTCGCCGGGAAGTACCTCGATCTGCTGCGGGCCGGCGGCACCAAGCGCCACAAGGAACTATTGGCGCCGTTCGGGCTCGACGCCTCGGACCCGAATTTCTGGAAGCGCGGCCTCGACATGATCGCGGGCTTCATCGACCGGCTGGAAGCGCTGGGATGATATTGTCATCTTATGACTCCTCCCCCCTTGAGGGGGAGGTCGCGAGAAGTCGAAGACTTCGAGCGGGTGGGGGGTATCGTGCCGTTGGCACCCCCCACCCGAAATCTCGCGCAGACGCGCTCGATTTCTTCCCTCCCCCTCAAGGGGGGAGGGGCTGTCTTCTCTACTCCAAAAGTCTCGGACGGTGAGCGACGAAAGCTCCATCACCGGCCGCGTGCGGCGCTACGCGCAAGTATCGACCGCGATGGGCGGCTTGGCGGCGCGGCTGGCGGGCCAACGCTATCTTGGGCTTCCGGTCGATCGCGCCCGGCACGCCGCCGATCTGAAGGCAACGCTCGGCGGCATCAAGGGCCCGTTGATGAAGGTGGCGCAGTTGCTCGCCACCATTCCCGAGGCGCTGCCGGGCGATTACGCGCGCGAGCTGGTGACGCTGCAGGCCGATGCGCCGGCGATGGGCTGGCCCTTCGTCAAGCGGCGCATGACGGGCGAGCTTGGCCCGGATTGGGAAGCGCGGTTTGCCAGTTTCACCCACGAGGCCGCGCATGCCGCCTCGCTTGGCCAGGTCCATCGCGCGGTCGCCAAGGACGGCACGCCGCTCGCCTGCAAGCTGCAATATCCGGATATGGCCTCGGCGGTCGAAGCCGATTTACGGCAGTTGAAACTCGTGCTCGCGCTCTATGAGCGCTGGGATCGCGCCGTGTCGCTGGATGAGATTCACGCCGAGATCGGCGAGCGCCTGCGCGAGGAACTCGATTACGCGCGCGAGGCGGCGCATCTTCGGCTCTATCGCGCGATCTTGGAAAACGAGCCGGCGGTCGCGGTGCCGCGCCCGGTGGCGGCGCTTTCCACGGCGCGGCTCTTGACCATGAATTGGCTCGATGGCAAGTCGCTCCTCGGTTTCACCGAGGCGCCCCAAGAGCAGCGCGACCGCATCGCGGTCGCGATGTTCCGCGCCTGGTACGTGCCGTTCTACGATTTCGGCGTCATTCACGGCGACCCGCATCTCGGCAATTACACCGTGCGCCCCGATGACGGCATCAATCTCTTGGATCTCGGCTGCGTGCGGGTGTTTCCGGCGCGCTTCGTTCGGGGCGTAATCGATCTCTATCGCGCCTTCGCCACCGACGACGAAGAACTGGCGGTCTCGGCCTATCGGGATTGGGGCTTCACGAAGCTCGACCGTCCGTTGATCGCGGTCTTGAACCGCTGGGCCAAGTTCCTTTACGCGCCGCTGTTGGACGACCGCAAGCGCGAGATCGACCAGGACGATAGCGGCGATGGACGCAAGGTCGCGGGCGAAGTGCATCGCGAGCTGCGGCGATTGGGCGGGATTACGCCGCCACGCGAATTCGTCTTTATGGAGCGCGCTGCGGTAGGCCTCGGCTCGGTCTTCATGCGCCTGCGCGCCACGATCAATTGGCACCGCTTGTTCGAGGACCTGATCGGCGCGTTCGATGCCGAAGCCTTGGCCGTACGGCAGGCCAAGGCGCTCGCGGCGGCGGGCGTGCCCGCTCCTTCGAAGCAATAGCATGGTAAAATTAACGACAGTATTTGTAAGGGAACCCACACATTTTAATAAATATTCATGTGATTTGTTTTTGTACTATCGCGATAGTGAGCGACGCGACAGATGACGGGAGAAGTCGGTGCCGGACATGCGGGGATGGTTGCGCGACGCGATCGTTCGACCGGCGCGGCGGCGGCGGCGTTTCGCTGATGCACGAAACCTAGAACGCATCGACGCCGCGCGCTTCGACTGTCCCGTCTGCGGCTATCACGGCATTTTCATTCCCGTTTTGGGCGCGCTCGGCGAACCAAAATACGGCCGCTGTCCC